>CAJXUM010001159.1 GCA_913060855.1 uncultured Lewinella sp.
ATTTACCTGTTCGCTTTATCCTTGGAGGCTCAGATCACCGATCCCAAAGCTACTGAGGTTTGGAAGCCGGCTCCAAGAGTAATCACGCCAGGTACGACATCTAACACTGCTCCTTCGGATGCCATTGTCCTTTTTGATGGTAAAAATGCCATGGAGTGGACACACATGGACGACTCTGCTGTAAAATGGGGGCTAGCAGATAACGCGATGACCGTGGTAAAAGGAACGGGTGGTATTAAGACCAAGCGGACCTTTGCGGATTGCCAACTGCATATTGAATGGCGGACACCTGCAGAAGTAGTAGGAACAGGGCAGGGTAGGGGAAATAGCGGTATTTTCCTTCAATCCCGTTATGAACTCCAAGTGTTGGATAATTTTGGAAATGAGACCTATTCTAACGGACAGGCAGGTTCTATTTATAAGCAATCTATACCATTAGTTAACGCTTGCCGCCCTCCAGGTGAATGGCAAACTTATGATATTATCTACACTGCTCCTCGATTTAATGCGGACGGGGTAAAAGTAGCCTCCGCCCATATCACCGTATTGCACAATGGTGTTTTGGTGCAAAATAATACGGAGATTAAGGGAACCACAGAATACATCGGTTTGCCGAAAAATAGTAAGCATGGTAAAGCACCGATCATGATACAAGACCATGGTAACCCTGTGAGTTACCGGAATATTTGGATCCGAGAATTATAGCATTGATAGAAATAGAAGCGCCTATTTGGGTAATTTCAAATAGGCGCTTTTGTCGTTAAGCCAGTCGATAGCCCACCTCTGAAATCTAAGCAAAAGTTACCTTCAACTCACCACGCGCCACTGTATCAAACCAGAAGAGCCCTCGATTTTTTTGGTATTCTACTTCATTATCCCTAATTTTTGGAGCTAAAGCAGGTATAGCAAGCTTTTAGAAAACAAATGCCTGTTTTACCTCCAACTACACTTGAACCTTCAACAAAACGGAATCCATGTCAAAAACAAGAAGAAAATTTATCAGAGATAGTGCTTTGTCTGCGACAGCCTTGAGTCTGAGTAGTCTAATGCCTTTAGAAGCGTTAGCCAGAAAAGCTTGGGTGAGTCCCAATGAGCAAATCAATTACGGTGTAATCGGGTGTAATGGCATGGGCTGGTCCAATATGCGTTCCCATCTCTTGATGAGTAATGTCAATTGTGTCGCACTGGCTGATGTAGATCAAAGTGTCTTAGATCGTCGAAGTGCTGATGTAGAGAAAGCGCGCGGGAAAAAGCCCAAGCAGTACAAAGACTACCGAAAGCTATTAGCTGATAAGGACGTAGATGCCGTAGTTATTGGTACGCCCGATCATTGGCATTGCCGGATCTTTGTCGATGCCTTGGAAGCAGGCAAACATGTATATGTAGAAAAGCCGATTGCCAATACCATCCAAGAATGCCGCCTCATGCTCGCCGCCGCCAAACGCTACCCCAAACAAATGGTGCAAGTAGGGCAGTGGCAAAGAAGTGGCGGGCACTATGAAAAGGCGATAGAATGGGTGCGCTCCGGTAGATTAGGGAATATCCGACTGGTGAAAGTATGGGCCTACCAAGGATGGATGAAACCGGTAGACGTTAAGCCAGATGGCAGTGCACCGGCTGGGGTAGATTATGATATGTGGCTCGGGCCTGCTCCCAAAAGAGCTTTCAATCCCAATCGCTTTCATTTCAATTTCCGATGGTTTTGGGACTATGCAGGCGGGCTGATGACCGATTGGGGCGTGCATGAAATTGACATCGCTCTTTATGCGATGAATGCCACAGCACCGAAATCAGTCATGGCTTCTGGCGGCAAACTCGCTTACCCTGACGACGCCTCAGAAACACCTGATACGCTACAGGCCGTTTTCGAATACGAGAACTTTTCGATGTTGTGGGAACATGCAACCGGGATCGATAATGGAAACTATGGTCGCACCGAGGGCATTGCTTTCATTGGAAATAATGGGACCTTGGTCGTAAACCGTCAAGGCTGGGAGTTGATTCCAGAAACTTCTCGGGATGAGAAGGCAGGGATTAATAAATTTGATATGGAAGCGGTACCTAAACAAAGTCGGCGTGGTAATTACCTCGATAATCACACCCAAAACTTTGCGAATGCCATCATCAACAATGATCCGAATTCGCTAAAGTGTGGTATCGAAACAGGGAGTATTGCTGCGATCAATGCGCAAATGGGAAATATTGCTTATAAAACGGGGCGTAAGGTCTATTGGGATGCTAAGAAAGGCGAGTTTAAGAAAGATCCGGCTGCGAATAAGCTGATCCTCGCCAATTACGAGAATGGTTGGAAGGTGCCGGGCTAGCTGCTTCTTTAGGGGGTGAGTGATTCACCCCCTGAAGTAAGCAGCTGGTTTTCACCTCAAGGGGTGGATCTACTCACCCCTTGAGGTGAATCTACTCACCCCTTGAGGTAATCGCAGCAATTCCTGGCAAGGTCTTACCTTCCAGGAACTCCAGCATTGCACCACCACCTGTAGAAACATAGCTCACCTGATCCGCTAATCCCATTTGATTGACGGCAGCTACCGAGTCTCCTCCACCGACTAAGGAAAAGGAACCTGCAGCGGTGGCTTTAGCTACGGTTTCGGCAATGCTTTTGGTACCTGTGGCGTAATTAGAGAATTCGAAAACGCCCATTGGGCCATTCCAGAGTATCGTTTTGGAAGCCAAAATGGTTTGGCTGAAAGTTTTTATCGCTTCAGGTCCGACATCTAGTCCCATCCATCCATCAGGAATGGCATTACTAGGAGTGACCTTTTGTGCCGCATCATTTGAAAATTGATCCGCTAAAGAAGAATCGATCGGAAGGATTAAGTTGACCCCTTTTGCTTTGGCTTTCTCCACTAATCGAAGGGCCAAATCCAATTTGTCATTTTCTACCAAAGAATTACCGATAGTTCCGCCTTGCGCTTTGAGGAAAGTAAAAGCCATTCCTCCACCCACGATGAGGTTATCTACAAAATCAATTAATTTTTCTAATAGCAAGATCTTATC
>CAJXUM010001160.1 GCA_913060855.1 uncultured Lewinella sp.
GGAGATATACTCATCCTTGGGGTGGGAGGGAAAATGGGCCCAAGCTTAGCGATTTTGGCCAAAAGAGCCTTTAAAGAGGGGGGGATGTCTAATCGAGTCATTGGCGTTTCTCGTTTTTCTGATCCTGACAAAAGGGAGTATTTGGAAAAACAAGGCGTAGAGACGATAGCCGGCGACCTACTGGATGAGGACTTTCTCGATGCGCTTCCGGCTGCTCCGAACGTTATTTTTATGGCGGGTCAAAAGTTTGGTTCAACGGGGCAGGAGGATTTTACCTGGGCGATGAATACCTATTTACCAGGACGAATAGCTGAGCGGTTCAAGCAGGCTCGGATCGTTGCTTTTTCCACCGGAAATGTCTACCCTTTTACCGATGTTAACAGTAGTGGTGCTAAAGAGGATACACCTACTGGCCCGGTCGGCGAATATGCCCAGTCCTGCCTGGGGCGAGAGCGCATGTTTCAATATTTTGCCAAAAAGAATACGATCCCTACTTTGATTTACCGACTCAATTACGCCCTTGATCTTCGCTATGGCGTGCTGAATGATATTGCTAGAAAAGTATGGACGGAACAGCCTATTGATCTAAGTATGGGCTATGTGAATGTCATCTGGCAAGGCGACGCGAATGCTTATGCGATTCGATCGCTACTCCATTGCCAATCCCCAGCTAACTTGCTGAATGTAACAGGACCTGAAAAATTAAGCTTACGGGCCTTGGCCGAGACTTTTGGAGAACGATTTCAGAAGAAGCCTCGATTTGTAGGAGAACCTATGCCCACCGCTTTGCTCAGCAATGCTACTAAGTGTTTCCAACTAATGGGACCACCTGAAGTTAGTGCTGAAACATTGATCGACTGGACGGTAGATTGGGTCCAGGAAGGGGGAGAGGCCTTAGGGAAGCCTACGAAATTTCAGGTTAGAGATGGGAAGTTTTGATGGCAATCCTAGTTGTTTTTGAATCACTTCTAGATAAACTGACACAATGCTCACAGTTGAAAAGCAGCAATTACTATTAGCGGGGACGGTTATTCCCGCACATCCGCTAGCTCTGCAAGAAGACCGAACATTAGATGAATCTCATCAACGCTTGTTGACACAATACTATATCGCTGCTGGTGCCGGAGGGATAGCTGTTGGTGTTCATACCACGCAGTTTGCGATCCGCGATCCGGCCGTCGATCTATTTGAACGGGTTTTAACCATAGCGGCAGAGGAAGTAACGCGAGCTCAACTCAAACGCCCTTTTTTAAAAATTGCAGGGGTGACTGGGCCAACGGCGCAGGCTTGTCAGGAGGCTGAACTAGCCAAGCAATTGGGCTATGATTTGGTGTTGTTGAGTACCAATGGTCTGGGAGACTGGTCAGAGTCGGCTCTATTGGACAGGGCGCGGGCGGTAGGCGAAGTGATGCCCTTGTTTGGCTTTTATCTGCAGCCAGCAGTGGGTGGCCGAGTCTTATCTCGCGACTTCTGGGAACAATTTGCCAATATTGAAGCCGTAGCTGCTATCAAAATAGCCCCTTTTAATCGCTATCAAACTTTAGATGTGGTACAGGCCGTTTGTGCATCGCCACGCCAAGCCGACATTGCGCTGTATACCGGGAATGATGATAATATTGTGCTAGATCTACTGAGTACTTTTGAGGTGGAGACGGCCCAGGGGGTGATCGAGAAGGACATTGTAGGCGGCTTATTGGGGCATTGGGCAGTTTGGACTTATCAAGCGGTGCAACTTTTGAACCGAATACATGAAAGCAAAAAAGATAAAGCGACTTTAGCGCCCCAGTGGTTGACAGAAGCGCTTCAAGTAACGGATAGTAATGCTGCTTTTTTTGATGCAGCTCATCAGTTCAAAGGATGTATTGCAGGTTTGCATGAGGTCTTGGTCCGACAAGGATTAATGAAGGGGACCTGGTGTTTAGACCCAGCGGAAGGCCTATCTCTGGGCCAAAAAGAAGAGATTGATCGGGTATACAAAGCCTATCCTGGCTTGCATGATGATGCATTTGTGCAGGAATTTTTACAAAAATTAGCCTAAAGCCGGACCTGCAATCGCATATTGGGCCAAGCTATCATCGGCCTTCCTTTGATCGCCTAGGCACATCCTGGTAAATAATCGTTGTACGGCAAAGCCCTGCGACAATAACCAAGCATACCAATCTGATTGTAGTGGTACGTCCATGATCAAAGCACGCTGGGGAGCCGCCGCTAAGGCGTACGACAGCAGCGTCTTAGCGACCTCCTGGTTATCCGCTACTAGTGGACCAATGTGTTCAAATCGACTACCTACTCTACCTAAACAATAGCCCACTAGTCGTTCATTTTGGTAAGCGACTAGCGCATATTCTGGGGTGCGTTGGAAGAAATCCTCGATTACTACAGCTCGATTGAATGTTACTTTTTCTTGATCATAAGTGATCATCGAAGCCAGGTGTTCGCTTTGTACAACTTTGATAATCAAATTACTAGATGCGGCAATAGGTACCGGTTTGGCCAAGGCCAGTCGAGCTATCTCACCTATATTTTGGAAGCCCAATGAATGATATAGAGGCTGTCCCATAGCCGTTGCGTCCAATAAAACGGGGCCGACTGGCAAGGCATACTCTATGGCTGCTTTTAATAATAAAGTACCAATACCCTTACCTCTAAAACGGGGATCAACCAAAACCATTCCAATCCAACTGAAGGCCTCATTATAGGTAACCGTCACAAGCGTACCGACCTTTTTGTCATTATAAGTGCCTACAAAAGCGCCTCCTCGACTTATACCCAATAATAATTTCCAGTCGGCTTCCACTTGATTCCATTTGGCCCATTGTTTAAGTCGCATGCCTAAGGGAATGTGTTCCTCTCTAAAAGCGAGCAAATGTGATGATTCCTTCGTATCCATTATGGAATTTTCATTTTCTAAGCAATCTCGAGGGGAGATATGGGTATAAAAAATACAATTTTCATGAAGAATTACCCCTGTCTCTTATACACATCTCCGAGCCCACGAGACCGAGGCTGATCTC
>CAJXUM010001161.1 GCA_913060855.1 uncultured Lewinella sp.
TACACTATCCTCTTCGTCGGCAGCGTCAGATGTGTATAAGAGACAGGAATAACCAGCGAATAGAGGAGAGTACAGCATAGGTGGCAATTTCTGCATCCATCGGGCGCAAGGCTCCCGTTTTGATCCCTGCTTGAATAATCTGCCTCACCATCCCTTCATACTCTTCTCTGTTTTTGACAAATGCACTGCGCCGGGGCTCCTCCAGGTGTTTCCAGTCATTCACCAGTAGCGCAACATGGTAAGGGTATTCGACGGTGAGACGTACATTCAGATTCACCAATGCTTTGAGTTTATCCACTGGAGCATAAGAGGAACTTTCAATGTTTGATAAACCTTCGTGAAAACGATTCGCGATTTCAAACAATAAACCATCCAGTAAAGCCTGCTTCGACTTGATGTAATTATAAATAGTGGCGGCCTCGATGTTCAATTCTTGTGCAATATCCCGCATAGTAGTCGCTTTGAACCCTTTCTGTTGAAAGAGCTTTAGGGATACGGCAATGAATTGCGCTCTGGTGGTTTTTCTTTCCATACACCCAAATGTACTTACTCAAGCGCTGAGTATCGAAAAAATTTGACTTATTTATTAATTGTTAGTATTTTTACTAACAATCGTTAGTATCTAAAAAATTAAACCATGCCCATTTACCATAAACTAGGAAAAGTGCCACCCAAAAGGCACACCATTTTTGAAAAACCCAATGGCGAATTGCACTACGAACAGCTCTTTGGCACCATCGGTTTTGATGGGATGTCATCCCTGATGTACCATTTGCATCGGCCCACCATGGTAAAGGAAGTTGGGCAATCGTTCGACCTTTCTCCTAAAATTGCTGTAGAGAAAAACATCAAGTCTCTAAAGTTCATCGGCTTTAATGTACCTCCAGCAGATGATTTCTTAACTAGCCGCACACCGCTCCTAGTCAATGGAGATGTTCACATCGGCGTAGCTGCTCCCAAGCAATCCATGACGGACTATTTCTATAAAAATGCGGATGCGGATGAAATGCTGTTTATTCACAAAGGCTCCGGGACGTTGAAAACCTTGATGGGGAATATTTCTTTCGAATATGGCGACTATCTCATCATTCCCAGAGGTATGATCTATCAGCTGACCTTTGATAGCTCGGAGAATCGAATCCTGTATGCCGAATCCTTTCATCCTATCTATACCCCCAAGCGCTACCGCAATTGGTTTGGTCAACTCTTGGAGCATTCGCCGTTCTGTGAGCGGGATTATAAGCTACCAGAGACTTTAGAAACACATGATGAAACGGGTGATTTCTTGATAAAGATCAAAAAGCAAGGGCATTTACACGAATTGATTTATGCCTCTCATCCTTTTGATGTTGTCGGATGGGATGGTTACAATTATCCCTACGGCTTTTCTATCCACAATTTTGAACCCATCACGGGCCGTTTGCATCAACCGCCACCGGTACACCAAACATTCGAGACCAAGGCTTTCGTCATTTGTTCCTTCTGTCCTCGCTTGTATGATTATCATCCCAAAGCGATTCCTGCGCCCTACCATCATTCCAATATTGATTCTGATGAAATGCTATACTATGTAGATGGTGATTTTATGAGCCGCAATAATATAGATCAGGGGTACATCACGCTTCATCCAGGTGGAATCCCACACGGGCCCCACCCTGGTGCTTACGAACGCAGTATTGGTAAAAAAGGAACCGAAGAATTAGCCGTGATGATCGATACCTTCCGGCCCTTGATGGTCACGGAAGCCGCCCTCAAAATCGAAGACGGCAACTACTATCAATCTTGGCTCGAAGGTGCCCATTAGTAGTATGACAAACAAAGTATTCACTCAATAATATATCCAGTATGCCCGAACTTAAAACCTGGCTTTCTATATCGCCAGATTCCGATTTCAGTATTCATAATCTCCCATTTGGCATCTTTTCTACTAAAGAGAAAGGACCGCGCGCAGGGATCGCTATTGGCGACCAAATTATAGATTTATCCGTGGCGCTAAAGCAAGGTGTTTTTAAGAATTTAAATATCCCTCCCACGGTATTTGACCAATTGTATTTGAATGATTTCATCCGTTTAGGGAAGCCGGTAACGAATTTGGTGAGATTGAAAATTCAAAGTAGTTTGTGCGATGAGAATTCTCCCTTCAAGGGCTTTCCGGCTGCTTTTGTTCCCCAATCCGAAGCCCAAATGCACCTGCCCGTGCAAATCGGCGATTATACAGATTTCTACTCCAGCATAGAACATGCCACCAATATTGGCAAGATGTTCCGCGACCCGGCCAATGCCTTGCTACCCAATTGGAAGCACATTCCAGTCGGCTACCATGGTAGAGCATCTTCTATTGTTCCAAGTGGGGTTCCGATTCACCGTCCAAAAGGACAAGTAATGCCCAAAGATGCCACTCAGCCAGTATTCCAAACTTCTAGCCGGTTAGACTTTGAGTTGGAGATGGCCTTCATCATTGGTAAGGATACTGAGATGGGCTCTCCTATTTCAACAACTGATGCGGAAGATCACATTTTTGGCATGGTTCTTTTTAATGATTGGTCGGCCCGCGATATTCAGAAATGGGAGTATGTCCCATTGGGTCCTTTTTTGGGTAAGAATTTTGCTTCTTCCATCTCACCTTGGATTGTTACGATGGAAGCACTGGCTCCTTTCCGAGTACAAGGCCCTGTACAAGAACCTAAAGTACAGCCCTACTTGGTTTATGAAGGTCAACAAAACTATGATATTGCGCTAGAAGTCGGCATCGTTCCTGAGGGCGCTAGCGAGACCATTGTCTCTCATTCCAACTTCAAATACATGTATTGGAATATGGTGCAACAACTCGCTCATCATACCGTTAACGGTTGTAATGTACGCGTAGGGGATATGCTAGCTTCAGGCACGATAAGTGGTAAAGACAAAAGCGCCTATGGTTCGATGCTTGAAATTTCCTGGGCGGGTAGCCAGCCGGTAAGCTGTCTCTTATACACATCTCCGAGCCCACGAGACCGAGGCTGATCTCGT
>CAJXUM010001162.1 GCA_913060855.1 uncultured Lewinella sp.
ATGTGTATAAGAGACAGCATCTTCAGCTTAGTAGTTGACCTATAAGAATTAATTAAAAATAAGTTCAACATAATCCCGCCTCCTTCTGAATCAGAAGGATCGCGTCTGGCTTGTTGACTTTATTTATACCTCATCCCTAACCTGATACACGTACCACGAGTGAATAAAGATATCCCGCCTTATTTAGTGTTGTTTTTGAATCGATTAGACTTCCAGAATGTTCTGAAATTTGCCTCTGAAATGTAGGAGTGGACTGTTTTCAAACTGGTATTGCAGATCCATAACCTTACCAATAAAGATAAAGTGATCTCCACCATCTTGTACGGTAGACAGTTTGCAGTCCAACCAGGCTAAAGTATCCTGGAAAATAGGAGATTGAGTGTTTGCTTCCCGATCTAGATTTTCACCAAATCGTTCCTCTACACTAGCATTGATACTTACTTTTTCCCTCAACTTAATCGGCAAAACATTAATAGCAAAGTGTTTGCTTTGTTTTAATGTTTCAATAGCGGAAGAAGTTTTAGGAAGGCAAAAGAGCACCAATGCGGGTTCCATAGAAACAGCAGTGAAGGAATGAATGCGCTGTGCGAAAACTTGGTCTTCTAGTTGGGTGGTGACAACAGTAAGTCCGGTGGCGAATTGCCCCATGACTTGGCTAAGACGTTTGATGGTTAATTTGGAAACATTCATTTTGAGTTTTTTTGGGTATGGTCCTGTTGAATCAAAATAGCTTAAAAGCCAGGATTATAATGATCTACGGATTAAAGAAAATCTTGTTGCAAAAAAAGCACAAATACTAAATAAATTTTGGTCAAAATTGTTCATGGGCATATTTATGTTATAATAAATTAAATATAACAGTAGATTGATTTGTATCTAGGCCTTGTTTTGCCAAACAAAAAGAATAGCGTATTTTGAATGGAATTGTTAAAACCAACTTTGCATGCGGTACTTATTTTATCTCTCCTTGCTGGGACTTCTAGCTTGTGGCCCCAGCTTACCCTCAGCTGTAGAAAACGAACTGGCTCAACTTCCTGCTCAACTGGACTATAACTTTCACATCAAACCCATCCTTTCTGATCGCTGCTTTAGTTGTCATGGCCCAGATGCCAATCACCAAGAAGCTGAGCTGCGCTTAGATAATGCCAAGGATGCCACCGCACCCCTGGCTTCTGGCGCTGGCCGAGCCATAGTGCCGGGCTCTCCCGGAAAGAGCATTCTGCTAGAGCGAATCTTATCGCATGATCCAGAACAAAAAATGCCTCCTCCCTCTTCTAATCTTAGTTTGGATGCCCGAGAAATGGCGATTTTAAGTCGGTGGATTGAGGAAGGAGCCGAATACAAGCCGCATTGGGCCTTTTTAAAGCCTGAAAAACCGGAAATTCCTGTTGTAACTAATAAAGATTGGCCCATCAATCCCGTTGATCATTTTGTAATGGCTCGCTTGGAGGAACAAAATCTTCAACCTAGTGGGGAAGCCGAAGATTGGGTGTTAATGCGTCGTATTTATTTTGATCTGACGGGCTTACCGCCTTCCTTAGCTGATATAGCCCGCTATGAAGCGGATCGGCGACCCAATAAATATGACTATTTAGTCGATAGCTTATTGAGCCTGCCTGCTTATGGCGAACGAATGGCGGCACACTGGTTGGATGTGGCTCGCTTTTCTGATAGCGAAGGATACCTAGATGATTATCATCATGCGATGTGGCCCTATCGCGATTGGGTGATCCAGGCTTTCAATAAAAACCTGTCTTATAAAGATTTTGTTGTTTGGCAGGTCGGCGGCGATCAAATTCCTAATGCAAGCGAAGAACAGATTCTTGCCACCGCATTCAATCGCTTGCACAAACACAATTCCGAAGGAGGGATTATCCCCGAAGAGTTTCGCGTAGAATACAATGTAGATCGCACGCACACGACCGCTACCGCTTTCATGGGCTTGACCATGGGTTGCGCTCGTTGCCACGATCACAAATACGACCCCATCTCACAGAAAGACTTTTATGGCATGTATGCCTTCTTCAATAGTACGATAGAAAGAGGAGATGGTATTTTCTCTGCCAATGCCTTAGAACGAGCCGAGCGAGTGGACAATTATCACGCGATGAATCCGGGCCCAGTTTTACCACTGGCTAGTGAAGAAGTTAAAGCGATTCGGACCTTTTTACAAGAACAAATCCAAAGCAAGGAGAAAGACTTGACAGCGCATACATCGGCTAATGATCCTGGTTTCAAAGCGTGGCTAGAGCAAGACTTTAGTACCAATGAATTAGTAAAAACAATCGAAGGTAAAACACTTGTTCACCTGCCTTTTGATGAAGTGATGGATGGTAAAACCCCTAATCAGGCTCAGCGATCGCATCCCGGGCAGCTGGGAGGCTTGAAGCTTGTGGAAGGTAAGATCGGAAAAGCGTTGCGCTCTGATGCCAATGGTGGGTTTCGCGTACCGGGTTTGCCCTTGGATTTTGAACGAACGGAGCCCTTCTCTATTAGTTTTTGGGTGTATACCCCCAAGCATTTTGAGAAGGCGCATGTGTTGTGGAATGGGAATCGCCGTATCCAAGGGTATCGGGGCTGGGATGTCGTTATCGACGAGGGAAAGTTATCCTTCCGGATCAGTCATGCGCATCCATATCAATCGATTCATCGAGAAACAATGTCTGCTTTGCCGCTTGATAAATGGAATCATTTCTGCTGGACCTATGATGGTTCTAGTCAGGCCGATGGGGTACAACTTTACTTAAATGGAGAAGCCACGGATACTAAAGTCGTCAGGGATTATCTCTACAGGTCTAGCAAACCCTATAAAAAGACCTCAGAAATGGTCTATGGAAATTATGATGAATTAGGTATTGGTAATCGACATTATGACCAAGACTTCACTGGTGGTCGAATAGATGAATTACAGGTCTTTGATGACTATTTGAGCCCGCTGGAGGCGGTATATACCTATGCTGTCTCTTATACACATCTGACGCTGCCGACGAAGAGGATAGTGTAGAT
>CAJXUM010001163.1 GCA_913060855.1 uncultured Lewinella sp.
TCGTCGGCAGCGTCAGATGTGTATAAGAGACAGAGAGATGCCCATAGCTTATATGAGAAATTTGGCTTCAATCCACTATTAAGACCTGAGGTATATATGGAGAAGATTAATTTTAGAAAATACCCAATCACCGAAGATCAAAAGGAAGCTAAATTAAGCTAACTGAGCGGAGCGCTCTTTCTCCCTAATCAGAACGAGTTGGGGAAGATGAAGCTTTTCGCTAACCAATGAGTGTGTCTAAAGGAGCAGAGGGTGCAAGCATAACTTATACCACTTAGTCGCTTCTTTTCTCAATCATATATCATTACTACAATCCTTACTTATCAGCTAGGAATTGGACTACCCAGGAAGCCATACGCTGTACATTTTCATGATTCACTCGTACTGAGCCTTGATCGGTATTCATTTGAAAAGCAATAGCGACTCCATTTTCCTTGACATATTCCACTTGAGTCAAATAACCTGGCATCACGCCGGCATGGCCATAGCTAAAGCCCAATGCAGTGTTCCAAACAAAAGTACCGAGGCCATAGCCTGTTTCTGCTGCTGCTCCTGTTCTAAAATCAGCAGCTTTGATAAATTGTTGGTAAGTGGAGGTAGACATTATTTTCCCAGTATGTAGCCATTTTATGAAATAGGCTAGGTCCTCCACATTAGTGACCAAGCCTCCGCCCGTCCATTCAAATTGAGGATTCATAGCATATAGTCCATCTGAAACTACTTTTTTGGGAAGCTTAAAGAAATTATTATCACCTATATAACCCTGTATCAAACCGGGCAATTCGCGCTGTGTAGAAGGATAGGTATGACGTAAATGAAAAGCAGCAATTACCCGTTCCTCCAGTTGTTGATAATAGGACTCTCCAGTCACCTTCTCGATAATCATCCCAAGCAATATATAATTAGTATCAGAATACCCCCATCCCTTAGCAGTAGGATGCGAAGGTGCTTGATCGAGTATGACTGCCAAACACTCTTCCGGCTTCCACGTTCGCATCGGATCTTTTTCAATCGCAGCCAAAAAGCCAGGCGCAAAGACGTAACGTGGAATTCCACTCGTATGATTCAAAAGAGAAGTAATGGTCAGATCGGCGGCATTAGGGACCTTATTATACCAGGCGATACCTTCAAAATAGGAACTTACCTTCTCATCTAGTTTTATTTTACCCTCATCCACCAATTGCAAAACCAGGGCCGAAACAAAAATCTTACCTACACTTCCTAGGAGCATTTGAGCACCTAAGGGCATAGCTTGTTTTTCTTCCTTATCGGCATAACCCGCCGCCAAACTAATCAACTGACCATCGGGCATGACAATGGCTGCCGTCGCTCCAGGGATCGATTGCTCTGCGATGATACTATCTAAAGTAGATTGAAGAGAAGCTTTTAAGGTAAAAAAATCAGGCTGGGCCAGTAATGAATGTGTAAGCAACAAACTCAAGATGGAAAGCAAGAAAAAATTCTTCATAGGTAGCTCTTTAATTGAAGTTGTTGTAAAATAGGGGTTTAGCTCCTGAGATGATCAATTTTCTTGCTAATTATCGATAAGTAAGTGCTTGGGCAAATATTTAAAGACAAATAAGCAGATCTATAAATGAGATGAGCTTCATATCCCGTACTACAGGATACAAAGCTCATACTCTAGGCTAAGCACTATGGCTTAATTTGACGGAAGCCTAATTATCTTTGTTTTAAGCATTTTTATCAACATGTACATCCATTTGTGGAAATGGAATACTTACACCTTCTGCATCAAAGGCTTTCTTGACGTGTTCTTGCATATAAAAGAAAGTGTCCCAATAGTCTTCGCTGTTACAAAATGGACGAGTGGCGAGATTGACTGAACTATCTCCTAATGATGCAACTACCACTGCTTGTGCAGGATCTTCGATGACATGCGGGCACTCCTTGCCTACTCGCAATATAATTTCACGAGCTTTATCAATGCTGTCATTGTAACCAATCCCAAATGTCAATTCAACTCCAATCACTCCTTGACCTGAAATATTGGTAATAATATTGCTGGTCACTACTCCATTAGGGACGATGATCCGCTTATTATCTAAAGTCTCCAATACTGTATTAAAAATCTGAATCCCCTCTACAGTACCTGTTTCGCCGCCACCAATAGTGATCAAGTCTCCTACTCTATAAGGTTTGAAGACCAATAGTAGCACACCGCTGGCAAAATGACCAAGGCTACCTTGTAATGCCATACCAACAGCAAAGGCCAATGCTCCAAATATAGCGACGAAAGATGTCGTTTCAATACCAAACATACTAGCTACACTAAGTAGTAATAGTACCTTTAGGCCAACGCTAACCAATGAAACTAAAAAAGGACGTATTGTTTCATCGACACCACGACTGGTTAGTGTCTTAGTCATAATACTCGTAATTCGGCCAATAATCCAAAACCCAATGATTAGGGTAAAAATGGCACCAATAGCACTAAGTGCATACTGGGCAATAAATCCCTGAACCGATTCGAGTATACCTTCAAAATTCATAATGTGTGGTTTTAATTAAATTTGTGGATGTATGTGGAAAATGTGTGTCTAATCATCTAGACGTGTAATTTATAAAAAAGACACATGATAAGTTTAATTCAATATTAAATCATAAGTGCAAAAGCCAAAAAAATACATTAGCCAAGCCGAGGCACTCCAAAAATTGCAGCGTTATTGTGCTTACCAAGACCGTTGTCATTCCGAAGTACGGTCAAAACTATTGGATTTGGGTATCTATGGCGATGAACTGGAAGAAATCATCGCTGAACTAATTACTGACAACTTCCTGAATGAGGAACGTTTCGCTCGCTCTTACGCCAGAGGCAAATTTAATATAAAAAAATGGGGTAGGCATAGAATCAAGCAGGAGTTGAAAAGACGTCAGATTACAGACTATTGTCTGCGAAAAGCCATGGAAGAAATCGAAGAGACCGACTACCTAAATACCTGTCTCTTATACACATCTCCGAGCCCACGAGACCGAGGCTGATCT
>CAJXUM010001164.1 GCA_913060855.1 uncultured Lewinella sp.
CTCGGTCTCGTGGGCTCGGAGATGTGTATAAGAGACAGACACCACTGATAGCAGACAAAGGAGATATCGCTATGGGAATCAACCAGTGATTGCCCAATGGAACCTTTATCAGTTGGCAAATGCACTGTATTTGCTCGTAGAAGAAACCGCTCCTTTTGAAGCAGCTTTAGGTCGCTATAAATTAGCATTTGAGCTAGCCAGGATCAAGATGATGCGAGCAAAATTGGGCTTGTCAGTAGAGGAAGATGGAGATGAATCACTCCTCTTGCAATTGGAAAAAATACTAGAACTGACGGAGACCGATATGACTATATTCTTCCGTCAACTGTCCAACTGTAAGGCGTCTGATACGCCGAGTATCATGCTAGAAAAGCTGGGAGAGGCCTTTTATCAAAAAGAAGAAGTACAGGGCCCTATTTTAGCGCAATGGACCGATTGGCTGCAAGTCTACGGTGATCGCCTGCAAATGGAGAAAGTATCGGATGAAAAACGCCAAGTCCAAATGAAGCAAGTTAACCCGAAATACGTATTACGAAATTATATGGCTCAATTGGCAATTGATGCAGCCGATCAAGGCAACTACGGTATTATCGAAGAATTATATCAATTATTGAAGAAGCCCTATGCTGAGCAGCCCGAGTCAGAAAAATGGTTTGCCAGAAGACCTGATTGGGCCAGGGACAAAGTCGGTTGTTCGATGTTGTCCTGCAGTTCATAATCGGAATCATTAGATCTGTTGCGGGTGCACGAACCCGCAACCGCCCGGGCACAACCAGGTCCTAACAGTTGAAATTCAAGTTCCTAATTACCTCACATATTAGAAAACAAGAAAGTTACTATGAAAGCGTTGAATTTATGTTCCTTCTCAGAACTCAAAGAGAAACAACCCACTGGAAAACAGGTAAATGGCCTGGACTTAGTCGTGATTAGATATGGTGATGAAGTTTCGGTCCTGTATGGTCGATGTTTGCACCGTGGTGCGCTGATGGCTGATGGGCGTGTAGAAGGGCATAACCTGATTTGTGGGGTGCATGGATGGGATTATCGCTATGATACAGGCGTGAGTGAATACAACAATAATGAGGTTTTACACAAATTCCACTCACACATAAAGGACGATACGGTCTTTGTCGATGAAGATGAAATCAATGATTATTTGACCGCGCATCCGCAGCCTTTCAACCGGGAGAAATACCTGGGACAATATGCTGATACACATGTCGAAAGTACAGAACCTTACACCACCTTCATCAAAGAGTTAGCGCAAAATGGGCTGAAAAACTATGGCCATCATGGACCATCAGAAGCGATGGGCGTAGACCGCAACACTTTACCCAAATGGGAAGATATTCAGTTTTTACCCGCTCAATTAGCCACACGACCCTTATTGGACGAAGAAGCGGTCAGCACGAAAGTAGTTATTGGCAAAAAAGCGAAGAAACCCTTAACGATTGATATTCCTTTATTTGTATCGGATATGAGCTTCGGCGCTCTATCGCGGGAGGCGAAAATCGCGCTTTCTATGGGGGCAGAGCTGGCCGGAACGGGCATTTGTAGCGGAGAAGGCGGGATGCTACCCGAAGAACAAGCCAATAACTCTAGTTATTTTTATGAATTGGCTTCTGGGAAATTCGGTTTTTCTTGGGATAAAGTGAAAAAAGCACAGGCTTTCCACTTCAAAGGTGGCCAGGGAGCAAAGACGGGTACAGGAGGTCACTTGCCAGGAAATAAAGTAACCAAAGAGATTGCAGCAGTAAGAGGTTTGAAAGAAGGCGAAACGGCTATTTCACCTGCTGCCTTTCCCGATTTATTCACCGTGGAGGACTTCGCTCGCGTAGCGGAAGAGGTCAGGACCCAAACGGGAGGAATACCTGTAGGATTTAAAATAGCTGCCAGTCATATCGAAGCAGATATCGATTTTGCCCTTGCGGTTGGTGTAGACTATATCATATTAGATGGCCGCGGTGGTGGTACAGGTTCAGCCCCTTCTATCCTTCGGAACCATATCAATGTACCAACGATTCCTGCCTTAGCGCGCGCTAGAAAACACCTGGATAAAGTAGGGGCACAAGATGTTACCTTGATTATCACCGGTGGATTAAGAGTAGCAGAAGATTTTTCTAAAGCAATGATGTTGGGCGCCGATGCGATAGCCGTTTCCAATGCAGCCTTGCAAGCGATCGGGTGTATAGGAATGCGGGCCTGTAATAGTAATAACTGTCCCGTCGGTATCGCCACCCAAAAAAATCACTTACGCCAGCGTTTGATCATCGAAGCTTCCGCACAGCAGTTGAAAAACTACTTTGAAGCCACGACCGAATTGATCCAAGTGGTAGCAAGGGCCTGCGGTCATGATGATATTGCCAAATTCCAGCATAGTGATCTATCTACCTTCGACTATGATATGCATAGGTTGACCGGGATCGCTTATGCGGGGGTGTAGTTCAATTAAAATTGTCAGATAACCAACCAAATAGATAAGGAATGAGTTTTTTAAAGAAGTTATTTCGCAAAGGAGAAGACCTTTTACTGAGTGATGACGAATTATTGGACACCGGCGTTTGTCCCAATTGTTGGGGCAAGCAGGCCTATGCCGACGAGTTTGTCAACTTCACCGAAGATCAAACCAAGGCCAATGTCAACCATGACAAACAACATCAAAAGGCCTTTATTCAACAATTCATGGAAACCAATGTCACCGGGATTCAACTTAAAAGAGACGGTAGCGAATTGACCTGCTCGCGTTGTAAAGTCAAATACAAGCGCTAGTTATCCTTATTCTCCTACTACTGGACAAAGAGGAGAGGACGGAGGACAGAAGCGAAAAGCCAGAGGCTATCCTACTTGACATTTTACGCCGAACCGGGTTTAAAAGTTTAGGGTTGAAGGTTTATGCCAAGGCGTTAAGCCCTTAAACCTTCAACTTTCATCTGATAAACCAGATTTGTCTAGGCGTATGTCCTTATTTCTTAATATAGTCATATGTAGCAGGTCTGTCTC
>CAJXUM010001165.1 GCA_913060855.1 uncultured Lewinella sp.
CTATCCTCTTCGTCGGCAGCGTCAGATGTGTATAAGAGACAGCCTACAATCAGACCCAACACTTTCGTACGGGCCTGCCTACTAATCCGGAAGAAGGCTTCCGTCAAGCCCTCGCCATTGCCCAAGAGGAACAGTCGGAACTGATAGCATTGGTCGGCGATATATTCAGCTTCCCTTCAGAGGCCGGGATTGAATGGGCACTGGATCAACTCAAACAAGCCGGGCTCCCCTACCTATACACGGCTGGAAATCATGATTGGCATTATGAAGGCATGCCAGGCCCCCACGCCGAACTCCGTGCTACCTGGTGCGAAAAGCGACTCAAACCCCTCTATCAAGGTGAAAATCCATTGATGGGGGTGCGGGAAATAAACGGTGTGCGCTTTGTATCGATCGACAATTCCAATTACGAGATCGTACCCGAGCAACTGGCCTTTTTCAAAAGCCAAGCGGCCCTCAAACAACCGATGGTCTTACTCTTGCATATCCCTCTTTACGCACCCGGCAGGACGATAGGCTACGGCTGCGGGCATCCGCAATGGGGCGCAGCAACAGATAGGAATTACGAAATCGAACGACGGGAACGGTGGCCAGAAACCGGGCATACGCCTACCACTTTTAAGTTTCGCCGGGAAGTGTTCCGCAGCCCCTACTTGATGGGCATACTCGCCGGCCACATCCACCGGCCCACACTCGACGTCATCCAAGGTATTCCACAGTTGGTAACAAATGCCAATGCCACTGGTGCTTATTTGAAAGTGGAGTGCGTGGTGGCGCAGGAATAGCTTGTGAAGGTTGAGATGGGGGATTTGTTATTGCACTGACCCCAGGGCGAATGACCACAATGGAAGGTAATCGTTTGTACTACTGGACATTTAGAAGACAGAAGCGACCTGCCTGGCTGTAAAGACAGGGAAAAGAGACTGCTGAAGCGAGGCTTCTGCCTTGTATCTAGCCAATCTGTCTTCTGTCTTCTGGCCTCTGACATCTACCTTTGTCCAGTAGTATGGTAACCGTTTATACTACTCATCTAGTTGTTTTAGCTTGTCTTGTGCGGCTGGATTGCCATCTATTTCAACCGCTTTTTTATAATAGCTAATGGCTGCTGGTTTATCTTTTTGCGATAAGTGATAATTACCTAGTGCAACATAACTTTTTGAGTAATTAGGGTAGAAATCAGCATTCATTTCCAGGTATGCTAAAGCCTTTTCAGGAAGATTATGCCCTTCTAACATAAAAGAAGCGATATCATTTACTAATTCCCAGTCAGGTTTAGCTTCTCGTTTCATGCGGATGCTCATTCTTTCATAATGAGTATAAAAGGGCTTAATTAATTCTGTGGTGGAATATTTTTTTGGTGTGTTAAACCTCCACATCTCAGGGAAGGGAAACCAAGAGAAAATCGATCGTAATCCATTATACTGAGCCGGAATAGTAACACTTCCATGGTCTTCGTTTTTAAAATACTCCCATTTGAAATTAAGTTGCTTACTGTTTTTCACCAATACATCGTGAAACTTCAAATTGGCTCTAATTTGTTCCGTAGGTTCAGTTCTGTCCTTTCGCACTTTTATCGTATCCATCGCTTGGCCAAGACTATTGGCAACGGCTACGTATAATGATTTCTCTTGATGATCACCTTTGTCAATCATCTTTTGCGTCTTTTTTACTAGGTTTTCTTTGTCCCACCACAGACTAGGTTCTATCGCTAAATAGTTGTCAAAAGATTCTCCATCATATAAAAAAGAGTAGAGTACAAATAATCCAGCCGTTGAGTGGCCAATAATTGTACTATTATTTTCTGTTGGATATTTACTATTTATAAAAGGCTGTAGTTCTTGTTTTAGGAACTTTGTAAAATGGCCAGCACCTCCAGATGTCTCCGTATTATGACCCCGTGAGAATGGAACATTTGTAGGCGTGAAATCTCTAATTCTGTCTGTATTTGTAATTCCAACCACTATAGATTCAGGCATTTGCCATTTAGTAAGTTGCTTTAACATTCCTGTGATCACATGAAAATGCGCAGAAGCGTCCAATAAATATATTACGGGATATTGTTTCGTACTGTCTATGTCACCTGGGACATGTATCCAAATCTCTCTTTGCTCTTGTAGTACCTCAGAATATAAACTGTCAACTTTACCAATTACTATTTCCCCTTTAAGGTTTTGATTAGACTGTGCTACTCCTTTAAAAGATAGACATGAGATGATGATAGCAATTATTATTCTACATTTATTCATTTCCTTCATTGGGTTTTCAGCATTTAATCAGCCATTCGTTCTTTTATGAAATCGATTCTCTGAGACTTTCGCTAAGCGATGGTAAATCCATAGATGTGGATTAATAGGTATGCTTCATCAAATCATCCATGTCTTTAACCGGCTATAGATTTCAGAGTTGCTCAGCAAATCCAAATGAGTACTCTCATAAGCGATCCAGGTATTTTCCTTCTTAAAATTTAAATTTTTGGCAGGGTTTTTATGCTGCCCTAAAGCACTTTTCACACCAACCAGCTTATCCCCTAACAATTGAGAAGGTACGGAGTCAGCCGCTTTTCCAACAATACCTGCTATGCTGTAACATTCTACCTGCTCAGGTAACGAAATGCTTTGTCTTTGGTCACCCTGCATTTTAAATCGATCATTATCTTGCCAGTCCTCATTTAATAGATTTCCATATCTTAAATCTGTTACGCCAGCACTTCTGATTTTCCCCAATCGTGCAAAAGGTTTTGCATAGGGAACAGCTTCTAAAAGGACATCCAAATAATTACCTGCTTGCTCCAATAGCGCACCATGGTGTGGCGTCCCCAGAAAAATAATTTTCTTGAGGTGTTTTGTCCATGATTTTTGCTGTTGTTCGCCATAATAGAGTGCACTTCGAGATACTAAGCCGCCCATGCTATGCGCAATAATGCTCAGTTCTTCAATGGGTACAGGCCAATGCCTGTCTCTTATACACATCTCCGAGCCCACGAGACCGAGGCTGATCTC
>CAJXUM010001166.1 GCA_913060855.1 uncultured Lewinella sp.
TACAAGCTCATGCTTGTATGCCGGTTTTGGCTGCGAGCTCCAGCTCGCTGTAAGTTATTATAGTACTTGTATGCTGTATCTCGGTGAGCAAGGACTCGCAGCCAAAGACCGCATACTAGTGAAACTAGTAGCGAAGATCAAATAACAAACATCCAAAAATAGTGAAGTTGACAGGAGATATTCTGCCTAGTATTGACCCACCCACTTCTGAAGTCTTTGTGAAAAATAAGCTATCTAAGGCTTGATGTAATCTTCTGGATTCTCCCTTTTCCCATCTTTAATGACTTCGTAATGTAAATGGGGAGCCGTAGACAAACCAGTACTACCCACTTTCCCGATGACATCTCCTTTTTTGACTTTTTGGCCAGCTTCGACCTCAAAGGATGATAGTTGAGCATAGAGCGTCCGGTAAGCATCATCATGTTTGATAATAACTGTCAGGCCATAGCCTTCTTTTTTCTTGGCCTCAATGACCACGCCGTCAGAAGTAGCTATAACAGGGGTCCCGATAGGCGCACCAAAATCTATTCCCATGTGATGTTTTGGCATCTTAAAAATAGGATGTAACCTTTGCCCAAATCCACTTGTAACTTTAAAAGATTCAGCCAATGGAGAGATACTAGGAGGCTCTTGATTGTTGGCCAAAATGACCGTACTTACCAATAATAGACAAGCCAATGCCAGTAAGGATACCTTTTTCATAATTACCTTTTTTTGATTAAGCGTGTTAATAATTTGTTGTTCAATTTCTTGAATTTCATCTTCTGGAAAGGTATTAAAGGCTTGCGCTGTGGCTTCAGAGAAAGGCATACCGGTGTTAATCTGCGTTTCAATATCGGTGCAGATATGATCTAGTAATTCTTCCTTGAAAGGATGATAAGATAAGGTCGATTTTTCGATTAAATCGTGGACAACTGCGGTCTGTTGTTCGTTGAGTTCCAGCATTATTGCAGACTTTTTTTCGGATGTAGCAATAAACCAATTAGGCGTACAAATTCTTCAAATTCAGCTACTTTGTTAACAGCTGCTTTATTTCCACTGGGGGTAAGGGTATAGTATTTTCTTACTCGTTTTCCGATTTGTTCTTTCTGGGTAACTACCAATCCTTCGGCTTCTAATTTATGCAGGGTGGGATAAAGGGCGCCTTCTGTAAGTTGTATTTGCCCTTCTGTCATGCTCTTCACCGTTTGGGTAATCTCATAACCATACATCCGACCCTTCTCCGTCAATAGCTGTAAAATGATGGTTTTTAAAGTGCCCTTCAATAGTTCCTTGTTATGCATAGGACAAATATACATTGGAGTCTTATGTATATGCAAATATTTTAACTTTTTTTTGCAAAATAGTACGGAATTAGAAAGAGGGTGGGGGAATTAAAAGCATTGAACATGCCCGCTATTGTTGCGTGTCGACCTTTCCTGCTAGGTCGATTTTCGGGGAGAGATGTTGGTGGGAATCTATCTGGCGAGCTAGACTGGCATACAAGATCGGTGGGGAATAGGTGAGAAATGGAAAGACCAGGACTTTCTATAAGCCCTGGTCTTTTTGTAGAACGTTACCAAACCCGCAACCCATTCACTCGCAAGGCTGATCATTATTAATCTCACGTTTTGCAACATTCAATGTTCGAAACTTGGAATACTTCCTATCCCTCCGCAGGCCGCAGCACTTCTACCCATTTTCCCGCCGTCCGCGCATTAATCGTATTATCATACATGGCTTCACAGGAAACGGCAGGCAAATAAAAGCGCCCTTGGTAGGCCGCTGTTAATTGCACCCGATAGACTTGCGTTTTATTTTCCGGAACATCAAAGAAGGTGAATACCCGGTCATCCCGGAAATCCTGGTATTCTGGCCGATTCCCTACTTTGAAATTCTGTACATTATCCATTCGTGTATTCAAAATCTCCCATCCAGACGGGAAGATTTGATTTAAGGCCATTTCATCATAGCGGATACCTCTGGTTCCTGGATTAGTAACCGTCACTTCTGCGATGAAATCGGTTCCTTGTGTGAGCGTGCTTGGGTCAATAGCAGTGCCATTGGTGTTTTTGTATTGAACACTCATTTTTAAGTTGTTAGCCGCAGCAGTTTCTTGGCCTGCAATCGGTTGACCAGTGAGAATTACGCGGGCGAACAAGGTACTATTCTCTTCATTTTTGATCATTAGCGATCGATTTCCGCCATTATCAACGGGCACATCAATTTGTACAATGGGATTACTAGAACCTCCATTGACGGTTTGGCCGCTGCCGATTTGATAGGCATACTTAAAGGTCTTACTCACCTCGCTTTCGCCTACAAATTTACCAATGGCCAGTAAGCTATAAGATAGGGCCTGTGTATTGAACCAGCGCTGACTACTCAACTGTTCAGAAATATCCTTTACCAATGTGGCGGCCTGCGTTTGCTCATCCATAGATAGGAGCGTCTCCAATATCATGGCTCGGTCTCGTAGTCCAGAGCCAAAGGTATAGGACAAATCTTGATAATCTTCGACATCGGTGTTTAGATTGCCGACTAGTTTTTCTACCACCTCTGTTTTGCCACCGATGGCGTAAGCACCAGCCAATTTCCAGGTAGCTGTTTTACTCAATCGATCACTCTCTCGGAGGCGATTCATGGCCGCCAGATTAGGCTTGCCAGCGAGGGCTAAGGTGTACAGACGGTAGGCTTGTGATAGTTCGGCACTACTTCTATTGTAAAAACCATAGGCGCTTTCTTTCAGGCTCCAACGTTTGGCTACTTTGGTTTGGAATCTAATAAAACGATCCAACATACCTGCTGGAATTGTATACCCTAAAGCTTTGGCCTCCAGCAAAAAATGCCCAGCATAGCTAGTCGACCAATGATTGGGCGTAGAACCGCCTGGCCAGTAAGCGAAGCCGCCCTGATCCGTTTGAAATAACTTGAGTCGATTGATCGTGGCCTGGATATTTCTAGGTACCCCTGTCTCTTATACACATCTGACGCTGCCGACGAAGAGGATAGTGTAGAT
>CAJXUM010001167.1 GCA_913060855.1 uncultured Lewinella sp.
TTTTTTCAAGCAGAAGACGGCATACGAGATCAGCCACGGTCTCGTGGGCTCGGAGATGTGTATAAGAGACAGGGGCGTTATGAATATTGCTTCGATCTCCAAAACGATTACAGCTACTGCCATTCTGCAATTGTGGGAAAAAGGCCTGATTCAACTGGATGTAGATGTAAATACCTACCTCCCTTTCTCCTTAAAACATCCAAAGTTTCCTGAAAAAGCGATTACCATTCGCCAATTATTGACCCACACTTCGGGGATTAAAGATGGGCCTGGCTACAAAAAAGGCTATGCTTGTGGAGATCCTGCTGTATCGCTGAAAGACTGGATAGAAAGTTGCTTGGCAGTCGGAGGAGCGCATTATTATGCAGATTACAATTTCTATCCTACCGGCCCCGAAGCCACCCATCGATACTCCAATGTAGCCTTCGGACTACTGGGGTATATCGTGGAGCAGGTAACTAAGCAAGCTTTCCATCTCTACGTGAGAGATAACATCCTACACCCGATCGGGATGAAGAATACGGCATATATGCTGACCGAGATAGATACCAATCGCATCATTATACCTTATTTATACCTAGGTCCATTACAAAAAGGACTTCAAGCCACTGAGGATCTGCCGCTTCCCTATTATAATCCGTATTGTACCTATAGTTTTTGGAACTACCCCGATGGGCTGATTAGAACCAGTATTGAAGATCTCGCCAAATACGCTGCAGCTTATCTAAATGATGGAGAATACAAGGGCCAGCGAATATTGAAGCCCGAAACCATCGAGATGATGCTGAGCTCACAATTGGATGAAGCATTGGATGAAGACCAAGATCAAGGACTCTCCTGGTTTCATAATTCGGACCTCGGACCTAGTTGGTTTCATGGTGGTTCGGACCCAGGCGTCAGTACCCGTTTATATATTGATCGCACCCATAAAATGAGTGTTATAATTTTTCAAAACAGCAATGACGGCAATCCCTCCCTCATCGCTGAAAAGCTATTTGAAACTTTTTCTAAATCATAGATCCTATGTTTCAAAACTACCTCAAAACAGCCTTTCGGAATCTTTGGCGGAAACGCCAGATCTCAGCCATCAACTTTCTAGGGATGTTGGTTGCTTTGACAGTAGTAATGCTCATTTTTATTTTTATTCATGATGAGCAGCGATTTGATCAATTTCATACCAACAAGGATAGCCTTTATCGAGTAATTACGCATAGTGAAAATGGCCTGTTTGGTACCTACCATAGAGGCTTTACGGGGATTCCACAAGGCCCTGCTTTTGCAGAGAATGTGGATGAAATAGAGGCTTTTGTTAGAGTGAAAGGGTATCCTGAATTAATCAGGCAGGGAGAGAATAGTAGTTATGCCGATGTGGTGTATGTAGATAGTAATTTCTTTGATGTTTTTTCATTTCAACTTCGCGCAGGCGATGCCAAGGAGGCATTGAAAAGACCTGATCAAGTGATTATTTCGGAGGAACAAGCCCATAAGCTATTCAATGATGAATCTGCCATCGGTAAAACGATTGATATACAGGTAGAAGAAGATCAATTTGATCGACTTACCATCGCCGCTGTCGCAGAAACTCCACCGGGTAACTCAAGCATCCAATTTGATTTTATTCTTCCCTTTATACGTTATGAGCAGTCTGAAAATGAGGGAAAACGCAACGATTGGATTAGTTCTTTCCTCAATACTTTTGTAAAATTAAAACCAGGCACTACGCCCCAATTAGTAGAAGATAAATTTGTCCCCATCGTAGCTGAAAAAGCGGAACCGCAACTTAGCAAGATTCGAGATCGAAAGCCAAATATCAAGCAATGGTATGGCTTACAAGCCCTAACTGATATCCACTTGCAAGAAGATTTGGCGGTTTCCAATGGGTTGGCTAACGGTAGCAATCCCCAATACTCTTTCATTCTGATAGCAGTAGCTTTTCTAGTTATACTTATTGCTAGCATCAATTTCATTAACCTGTCTTTGGCTCAATCCCTTGATCGAAGTCGAGAAGTTGGTGTTCGTAAAGTGATTGGGAGTTCTAGGAAGCAATTGATTTTTCAATTTTTAGCTGAATCCTGGCTCTTGGTTGGCTTGACGATTTTGCCAGCCCTGGCCTTGGTGCAGTTTCTCTTGCCCACATTTAATTCTTTTACGGGGAAGACGCTTCCTGCCGATATTTTATACCAGTGGCCGATTATTGCAGGCTTGCTGGTTTTCCAACTTCTGCTGAGTGTTTTGGCTGGCTTTTATCCGGCCTTAGTACTCTCTCGATTTAAACCGATACAAGCTCTTAGTAACAGAACCAAATTAGGTGGTCGCTATAATTGGGCCAAAGGCCTAGTTGTTGTCCAATTCACCTTGGCGATTCTTTTTGTGATGAGTGCCTTGTTTTTTCACAGACAGTTTGAATACCTACAAGATAAAGACCTGGGATATGAACCTGAGAATTTGATTGGGATAGAATTGCCTTGGTTTACTAGCAACGACATAGCGCCCTTGTTCAAAGAGGCCCTTCAAAGTTACCCCTTTATTGAGGAGGTAACAGCACGTGGCAATATCTCTAAATATGGTGTGAACCAGACGCTAGTTGAATTTAATGGGGATGAATCTATGACAGTCGCCTACGGAAATATAGACGCTGCTTTTATTCCTGCCTTTGGTATTCAGGTGCAAGAAGGAGAGAATTTTAATCCCGCGATTGGAAGCGATACCCTCAATAAGGTCATTGTGAATGAAGCATTTGTAAAAAAGGCTAATCTGACGAATCCTATCGGGCAAAGTATTAGAATGGGGGAGGATCAATTGGAAATCTTGGCGGTCGTGAAAGATTTCCATACCGAATCTTTGAAAGAGGAGATCAAACCTCTAGTGATGTATTGCCGACCCAATAGCAGAGTACGAGAATTATGGGTGAAGACAAGTGACGAGCACGCTGCTCAGACGATTAAAATACCTGTCTCTTATACACATCTGACGCTGCCGACGAAGAGGATAGTGTAG
>CAJXUM010001168.1 GCA_913060855.1 uncultured Lewinella sp.
GAGATCAGCCTCGGTCTCGTGGGCTCGGAGATGTGTATAAGAGACAGCGCCTGAAGGAGGCAGCACCTGTTATTGATGAAAAACTGAATGCATGTGCTTACAAAACCTTTGTACATGGAGATGCCAAACTGGCCAACTTCTGTTTTGCTAAAGATGGAGAGGTTGCTGGGGTAGATTTTCAGTATGTAGGTGGCGGGTGCGGAATGAAGGATGTCGCTTATTTTATAGGAAGTTGTCTGAACGAAAGGGAGTGTGAACGTTTGGAAGCCCAAATTCTGGACACCTATTTTGCGCATTTGCAAAGTGAAATGGAGGAAAGAAATGAGGCACTAGAGCGGGAATGGCGATCTTTATATCGCATAGCCTGGGCGGACTTTCATCGTTTTCTAAAAGGGTGGAGTCCCGGTCACTGGAAGATTAATAGTTATAGTGAACGAGTAACAGCAGAAGTGATCAATAGTCTATAGAAATGGATCTTTTACAACTTAATAATATAGCGATCAAGGCAGCCCTATCCGCAGGGAAAGTCATTCAGCAATATAGGAATGAAGACGTTTCGGTGGAGAAAAAGGAGGGGGGCACAAGCTATGCCTCACAAGTCGTAACCGCAGTAGACAGAGCATGTGAAACCGTCATTCTTGCTCATCTATTTCCTAGCTGTGATGAATTTGATTTAGCCCTTTTATCGGAAGAGACCGAAGATGATGGCAGTCGATTCGGAGCAGATTTTTTTTGGTGCATCGATCCGATGGACGGAACGCTTCCTTTTATCAATAAACAACCAGGTTTTTCGGTATCAATTGCTTTAATCGCAAAAGACGGGACACCCTATATTGGCGTAGTGTTTGATCCCAGCACGGATACATTGTACCATGCGGTCAAAGGAAATGGGGCCTATAAGAATGGTCGTCCTTGGGAAATTAAGCCTACCAATGACCATTTAACCTATGTAACAGATCGAAAGCTGAAGGATACACCTCGTGCAGCCGAAATTGAAAGCTTGCTAAATGAAAAGGTAGAGAAGCTGAGTTTGAATGGGGTAAAAGAAATGGCGGGAGCGGGTTCCGTATTGAATGGCATCCGTGTACTGGAAAATGGTCCTGCATGCATGCTCAAGTTTCCGAAAAAAGAAAAGGGTGGGGGAAGCATATGGGACTTTGCGGCTACGGCCTGTATTTACCAGGAATTGGGCTTACCCGCAACGAATTTTGAAGGCGGACGATTGGACTTGAACAGAAAGGATGGCACTTTCATGAATCAAGAAGGTGTATTTTATGCTAATTTCACGGATTAGTTTTAATACCGTGGAACATAAGTTCTTTAGTATTTTGAGCAGCGTATTTTGGTGAAGGGCAAGGCTCGAAGAGGGAAGATAGCCATAGCTACCTGACTGATGAGAAACGAAGTCCTTCGCCAAAAGACACGCTCAACATGCAAAGTTATTTATGTTCCACGGTACTCAGGCTAGTCTTTGCACTACCCTCATATTTCATATTATATTATTACTGATAATCCTTCATTCCTGAAAGATTGATAAAATAGTATCAATATCAAATAAAATCATCGAACTATCAGTACTTAGTTTAGTCTAAATTTGCATAAAAAAAAGACTATGGTAAATTGGACCGGAGTATATCCTGCTCTAACAACGAAGTTTCATTCCAATGGCGATTTAGACTTGGCTGCCTTTGAACTAAATCTAAATGCACAAGTTGAAGCTGGAATTGATGGTATTATCCTCGGTGGTTCTCTAGGAGAAGCAAGTACGCTGTTGCTAGCGGAGAAAATGGAATTGCTGCATAAAGCAAAAAGCATAACCGATATACCTGTTATTATCAATGTAGCGGAAAGCGATCAGAGAGAGGCGATCAAAGTAGCCCAGACCGCACAAGAGAACGGAGCGGATGGATTGATGGCCTTACCGCCCATGATGTACAAATCAACCGATAGAGAGACGGCTAGCTGGTTCACAAACATCGCCAAGTCGACTGACCTGCCCATCATGATCTATAATAATCCAGTGGATTATAAAATCGAGGTCACGATCCCGATCATGGAAGAGCTAATGAAACAATCGAATGTAAAAGCCATTAAGGAAAGTACGCGTGATGTATCCAATATCAGCCGCCTTAAGTCTGCTTTTGGCGATGATCTAAAGGTGAGCTGTGGTGTAGATACCTTGGCCCTAGAGTCCATCTTAATGGGAGCTGACGGCTGGGTAGCAGGACTAGTTTGTGCTTTTCCTAGGGAAACAGTAGCTATCTATCGGCTGGCATTAGCAGGTCGCATTGCAGAAGCGGTAGATATTCATCGTTGGTTCTTGCCGATTTTGGAACTGGATATCAATCCACAATTGGTGCAGAATATTAAATTGGCAGAAGTGATGACCGGGATTGGTACTGAGCATGTAAGGGCTCCAAGGTTAATATTGGCTGGCGCAGAACGAGAACGAGTCATTCAGATTCTAAAGGACGGATTAGCTTCTCGACCAGTACTTCCTGATTATTTAAATCTAGCCTAAGACATGAGGAAAACTTTTTTTTGTATTGATGCCCATACCTGTGGTAATCCAGTCCGACTGGTAGCCGGAGGCGGCCCCAATCTTGTGGGCGCTAATATGGGAGAAAAGCGACTTCATTTTTTGAAGGAGTATGACTGGATCCGAAGGGGGCTTATGTTTGAACCTCGAGGGCATGATATGATGTCTGGCAGTATCCTTTTTGCCCCTACTGATCCAGCCAATGATGTCGCCATTTTATTCATCGAAACAAGTGGTTGTCTTCCTATGTGTGGACATGGAACGATAGGTACCGTGACGATTGCGATAGAAGAAGGATTGGTTCAACCTAAAACTCCTGGCCGGCTACGTCTAGAGACCCCCGCAGGCTTGGTACTGGTTAGTTATCAGGAGGAAAATGGCAAGGTGAAGCACGTCAAGCTAACCCTGTCTCTTATACACATCTCCGAGCCCACGAGACCGAGGCTGATCTCG
>CAJXUM010001169.1 GCA_913060855.1 uncultured Lewinella sp.
GGCAAACGCCAGAATCTATCTGGTGCTAGACAGGCAGACAGGTGCGAATTCGGAAGACGGAACGTGCGCCGCCATGGCCTTTTTTCCGGCTTCCACTTCCAATTTCCGATTTTACCCAGCTCACCCCTCCTTCTCCTGATCGCGTTGCCACTTCCAATGGGACAAGGCCATTTTAAGCTCTCCATAGCTATACTGGGCGCCAAAATGCTGTTTCATATCAGTTAGGACACCTGTGGTATTGGCTTTAAAATAAGCAAGTAATGGTTCTATCTTTTTCGGTTCGAAGACTTCGGATACCCCTATTTCTCCTGTCCCAATGAAGTGAGCGATGTGACCTTGAATGGTCGAAACAACAAAGCCTCGCTCTTCGGCAATTTCGGCTATGGTTTTCCCCTGCTTAAACAGGCTTAGGCTAGCCAATTTCGTATCCGGTTTCGGTGGTTTGGGCGCCTTGGGCGCTTTGCCTGTGGCCAACTCTAGCTGATCGGTTTCCAGGCCCTGTTCTTGGCAATAGGCATTCACGATCTCCAGAATTTGTTCGCCATATTGCGTTGCTCGGACCTTCCCAATACCATTGATCTTTTTTAAATGAGGAAGCGTGCTGGGTAAGACAGCGACGATTTCTATCAGCGTTCGCGTCGGGAGTACCGTGTAGCGTTCCACTTCATCTTCGGTGGCAGCCGTAGCTCGCCATTGGGTTAGCAAGTCATACAAAGCTGGATGCGTAATATCTTTGGGGGCTGCTCGGCGTTTGCGCGTCGGGGCCTGGGCCGCTTCGAAGTTTAGTTCGGCATCTGCAGCAGTCCTAGCGATCGTTCTGGGATCAAAAGCTGTGCTGAAAACTTGCGCAGTAGCTTGCTGGACAAACAGCTCTTTTTTTAGCTCACTGAGCCTTTCCTTTACCTTCTTTCCCAACGCTTTGTTATCGGTTAGAATCTGTAGATCGCTGACCGCGGGAAAAAACTCCGTCTTGATTTGTTCGGTAAAATAATGGCCTGCCTTGCGGAGACGATCAAGCAGCGGTTCATTCTCTGTGGGAAGCAACTCAGGCTTGAAGTAAGTTCCTAATTGACGATTGAATTTCTCACCAATACCGACTATTTTTTCTTCTGCACTTTGCTTTAGCGCTTTCAATTCGTCTGCTATTGTTCCTTGTAGGGAGGATTCATTTTCCAAGACGATTCTATACAATTGATTGAAGCTGCGTTGCACCGATTTAAATCGGAAAAACCGACGGATGAGCTCTTCTTGGTACTCTCGTTTTGCTGCTTTCAACTCCTCTTCACCCGGTTCATTTTGTTGGGCAGCATCGGTATAAGTTTTGACTACTCTATCGGTTCTAACACTAGTAGGGATGAGCTTAGAGCGCAATACGATACCCTCGAATGTCTTACAGCGACTCAAGGCTACATATACCTGCCCGTGGGCAAAGGCTGCCTGTGCATCAATAATTACTTTATCAAAAGTAAGCCCTTGGCTTTTATGGATGGTGATGGCCCAGGCTAACTTAAGCGGGTACTGGGTAAATGTGCCAATGATTTCTTCATTCACTTCCTTGCTCTCTTCATCCAGGGTATACTTCAAATTGTGCCATTCTACCGGACTGACTGAGATGGATTCTTCATCCCCTGGACAATGCACAACAATCTCATCGCCGTATATTTTGGTTATGCGCCCGATTTTACCGTTGTAATATCGTCTTTCGGGAAAAGGCTCATTCTTGACAAACATCACTTGAGCATTGACCTTGAAGGCCAGGTCTATTTCAGTCGGGTAGGCATGTGCCGGAAAGTCCCCATCGATGGTGGCTTTGAAAGGAGAGCTGGAGTCCGGGATTTCTTGCAGTTTTTTACTATTAATAGTTTGGGCGCTGGCATTGTGCGAAGTAAGGGTGATATAGCCTTCGTCGTCACTGGGTTTGAAATTATCTCTGAATCGACTATTGAGTGTTTCTAAGGTGGAGTCCGTGATCTGATTATCCCTCACCTTATTGAGGAGCTCAATAAAATGGCTATCTGCTTGTCGATAAATATGTTTCAGTTCAATGGTAACCGCATCGGTTTGTTGTAAAGCTAGGCTACCAAAAAAATAGGGGGTCTGATAATGCATGCGTAGCAAATCCCATTCTTGCTGCTTTACGACAGGAGGTAACTGATGCAGATCGCCGATCATTAGGAGTTGCAATCCCCCGAATGGCTGACTAAAACTTCTATACCGTCGCAAGACTTCATCGATGGCATCGAGTACATCGGCTCTTACCATGCTAATCTCATCAATGATGAGTAAGTCCAAACTCTTCAGCAGTTGAATCTTCTTTTTGCTAAAGCGTCGCTGATTCGCTTTGTCTTTGCTATGGCCCGGTACTAGCGGACCGAAAGAAAGCTGAAATAGGGAATGAATGGTAACGCCTTTGGCATTGATGGCAGCGACACCCGTCGGAGCCACAACGGCCATACGTTTGCTGACTTCTTGTCTTACCCGATGTAGAAAAGTGGTTTTACCTGTGCCTGCTTTCCCGGTCAGAAAGATATTCTTGTTGGTTTGACTGATGTACTCAAAAGCCAGGTCAATTTGTGGATTGGAAACGGTGGTCATTTCATAGGTCTTTTGTCAAAGCTGTCATTTTATAAGACAACTTCCTTCCAATTTACGGCGCGAGACAAATATAACTTTTTAGCGCTAAATAGTCTTGTTTAACACTAGGCGTTTAGTCCAATCACGGCGAGCATCCGGCCCGTTGATCCCTTTTCCTTGCGATAGGAAAAATAGGCCTCATTGTCTACAACGGTAGAATAGGGAGAGATTTCGATTTGCGAGAGGGGAACACCTTGTGCCTTCAATAAGGCCACATTACTAGTCTTTAAGTCGACGAAGAACTTTTGCTTTTCCTCATCCCAACGCTTAAACGGATCGGTAAAGTGATCGGCCACATCTGCATCTGTCTCTTATACACATCTCCGAGCCCACGAGACCGAGGCTGATCTC
>CAJXUM010001170.1 GCA_913060855.1 uncultured Lewinella sp.
TACACTATCCTCTTCGTCGGCAGCGTCAGATGTGTATAAGAGACAGGGATAACATGGCGACCATTAGTATTTCCAACTCGATCTGCCCCGAGGTCATAAATTTTATTACCGGCATCATCCAAAATAAAAGCTCCGGTTTCCTGATCATGCAAAAACACCGGGTAAATAGGTGCAATACGACGAGAAGAAAAGAATGGGTTAACAAAAGAAGTACTACCACCGTCAGCCGCTTGGTTGGATTCTGAAGAGGTTCCAGATAGATTAAAACCCGTACGGATCCACTCTTTGGGCTGCATGGTTACATTGATACGACCCGTAATTCGTTGGAAATCAGAATTGAGAATCCAACCTTCGTCCTCCAAATAGCTCATGGAAGCAAAATAACTGGTTTTGTCAGTAGCGCCTTGATAAGAAACATCCACATTGCTACGATTACCACTTCTTACGAGTGGGTCCTGCCAATTCAAATCATCTCCATATAGTAATTGGGCTGCCGGATTCAGGAAGCCATCTGTTCCCACGATTTGATCATTGGCTACATTAAATGGATTCATACCTAACAAACCAAAAATATTGTCAGAGGCCATTTGATTGGCTTCTGTGGTAGGAGTAGAGCCAGAGATAGAAAGGCTATTTCGGTAAGCCTCCCACATCACAGGATAATACTCTTCTGCATTAAGACGGTCATATTCACTGATACCCCGACCAGAGATACCGCGACTTAGATTGACGGTGAATTTCTCTCCGCCTTTACGGCCGCCTTTTGTTGTCAAAAGAACCACCCCATTGGCTGCTTTACTACCATACAAGGCAGTAGAAGAAGCATCTTTAAGAACGGTAATACTTTCAACGTCAGAAGGGTTGATACTTGAAAGACTACCAGAGAAGATGATACCATCTACTACATATAAAGGACTACTAGATGCATTCACTGATCCAAAACCACGAACACGAAGTCCGGAGCTAGAACCAGGTTGCCCGTCTCCAGGCGAAAATTGAATACCTGCTGCACCTTCAATAGCAGCAGTAACATTTGTCAAAGCCCTTCCTTCTAGTGCTTCGGCATTGATTTGCGTAGCGGAACCGGTGAAGCTACCTTTCTTGGCCGTACCATAGGCTACAACGATAACCTCATCGAGTAGGCCTACAGATTCGTCCATCGTCACATCTAAGGTTGTAGTAGCACTGGTCACCTCAAGTTCTTGGTTGCGATAACCTGTATAAGAAAAAACCAAAATGGCAGGCGTACTTTCAAGTTGGACGGAATAGAAACCATCCACATCTGTAATCGAACCAGTGGTGGTTCCTTTGACCAGGATAGTAGCCCCAATCAAGGGCTCTCCCTGTGAGTCTGCTACCTTACCGTTTATGGTAACGGATTGGGCAATAGATAACTGCACGCTGAATAATATCAGGGCTGACATTAGCGCTGTGCGTAGGCTTAACTTCATGGATAAAAGTTTAGTGGTTAATAAATAAATAGGGCATTTCTAAACAGAATCTACAGAGCGATTCACGCATAGCAATAGCGGGCTTAGTTAATAGCAGTTAACTGGTAAATATCATTTAAACACAAGTTTTAACAATCTGATTATCAGATTGTAATAAGCGAATAGGTGCCAAGGTGTAGGCTGAGTTGACCAATAAACGAATAGGCTTATTAGTTGGTAATTGAGATACCTTCAGCTGCCATTGGCAGATCAAATCCTGGAATACTTGTGTTTGGGAAAATGAATAATTTACCAGTGCTATTAAGCTGAGCTTTTATGCTATGCTCCAACTTTTACCGATGAGTTTTTTGAAATTTAATAGCTTCGGATAATAATAAGAATTGGCCATCATTGGCGTCAGAAAGGCAGAAGCTAGTGAGTAAGTTCCCTTTTTTCATCATCAAACAATTTTGGGTTTAGAATGCGTTTTTTCACAAAAAAATTGACAGAGCTTTCAACTAGTTTCAATACGTTTGGCACGAAGGCGAAGATAAAGTCGATTTCTACGCTAAAATTGTACGAAATTGTGGTGAGGAGAAATATGGCAATTATTTCAACTTATTTGGTACCTAGAAATAGACTTTTGGTATGCTAGTAGACTAAAAACTATCGGCAGGGAGTAAGTTTTTATCCTAACTTAGTGCTCTATATATAAGACAAATGAATTAACACTCCTCTCTAGCCTCAAAATTCACACTGAACAACTTTTTAAGTATTACCGACTGAAACATAAACAGGCCACTCACGGGCTAGATACCTGTGTAGTAGCCAATTCTGGATTAATATCATAGTCCCAGTGACTATGGTAATTTGGAAATCACTCACTAGTTATAGTATGAGCAATTACGTCTCAACCTTCAAGCAATTTGAGGAGTTGGAGCTATTAAAAGCTTCTTTCACTTCCCAAAGCTTTAAGCCTCATTTTCATGAGCAATTCGCCCTAGTCCTATTGGAAAAAGGCCGAGTAGATTACTCTTATAAGGATCAGCAGAGAAAGGCTGAAAGTGGCACACTGATGCTGCTGAATCCCTATGAGGTGCATACGGGTAAATCTATAGATGATCAACCCTGGGACTTCAGGTCTATGTACATTTCTCAGCAATTATTCAATGAGGTCTTCCAAGAGATTACGGCGGCGAATTATGTGCCTTATTTCTCCCAAAATATGATTCGGGAAGAAAAATTATTGCTGCACTATCAGCAATTACATGAGTACCTCCTCGATGAAACAGATCCGGCTTTGATGAAAATGGCGCTGACTAGCCTCATTCGCGAACTCATTCAGGTTTGTGAACTCACACCGAGTCAACCCGAGAGTGATGAACAACGCAAGGCCATATTATTGAAGGAGTATATCCATGAACACTATCTAGAAAACATACGATTGGACGTACTAGGGGAGGAGATGGGGCTGAGTAAGTATTATCTCATTCGTTTGTTTGAATCCTGTCTCTTATACACATCTCCGAGCCCACGAGACCGAGGCTGATCTCG
>CAJXUM010001171.1 GCA_913060855.1 uncultured Lewinella sp.
GAGATCAGCCTCGGTCTCGTGGGCTCGGAGATGTGTATAAGAGACAGATCTATGTATATTGGTAATGCAAAGGAATTGCAGCAATTAAATCCAGAGATATTGGCTAAAGCCCTACATACTTTCGGACCTGCTAAAACGCGATTTAGTGGTTTCTGGGGAAGAAGTTTTAGAGGACGTTTGTCGGAGCCAAGCCTTAGCATTCCGATTTATGCCAAGACGGCTGGCAAAGCCAATATTAGTGTACAAACGAAGGAGGGATTGGAGTTACAATCTTTTGAAGTGGACCTCAAGAAGGGATTAAACTTTCCTACCTACGACGGAACCATCCAAGAAAAAGTGGTTGCAGAGTATATCAAGCCATTGAAGGAAAAACAAAAGAAAGGTGAAAAGCCGCTCAAAATTGAAGCAGCAGAGAATAAGAAATTTTATATCTACAAGGGAGAATACAGCCTAAAGATCTCAAAAGGAGATAACACGGCAACCACAAAACTCGTCATAGAATAATGGGAGAAAGCGTCATTGGCATTTTGTTGGCACTCTTCATGGGTGCCACTACCTATAAAGGATTTCGTGATCAGCAGTATTATGAAAACTATGTCTTTGACGTAGACAAGATATTAATCAACAAGGAATACCGGCGACTCATTAGTTCCGGGTTCCTGCACGGGGGCTGGTTCCACCTGGGCTTCAATTTGATTGCACTCATTTCCTTCAGTGCAGCCGTGGAGCAACAGTTGGGACCAGTCCTATTTGTCATCATCTATTTTATCAGTTTGATTGGTGGGAATGTGCTGGCCTTGTACATTCATCGCAATCATGGGGATTATCGAGCAGTAGGGGCGTCGGGGGCGATCAGCGGCGTCATTTTTGCGTCCATTCTATTATTCCCAGGTGGTTCTATTGGTTTCATCATCTTACCTTTTGAAATCAAAAACTGGATTTTCGGGCTCGCTTTTGTCTTGATTTCGATTTTGGGCATCAAACGGCAAGCGGATAACATCGGGCATGAAGCCCATCTTGGCGGGGCCATTATTGGTGTATTAATGACCATGGCGATCCGACCGTCAGTCATCACAGAATCACCCTGGCTAATTGCGGGACTTCTATTTCCAGTCGTAATATTCCTCTACCTTATTGTCAATAATCCTGCGGTGCTGATGATTGATCGCTATTGGGGGGAAACGGTCCGTTCTGTGCAACGATTTCGGTTTAAGCTGCAATCTAACCCATCTGATAAGATGAGCAGAGAAGAGGAAATGGATCAACTACTCGATAAAATCCGAGCAAAAGGAATTAAGAGTTTGACCAATGAGGAACGGAAACGCTTGGAAGACTTATCTGAATAGATTTAACTAAAGGAAATCACTTCAGGCGAATACCCTTTAGCCTCTAGGAACTTATGAAGTGCCTCTCCCGTACCACTCGTCCAGGTTCTTACTTTTGCAAAGGGTAGAACCTTCACCTCATCTATTTCTGGGTCATTGAGTTCGACCTCTCCATCGGAATAAACGTGGTAAGCTATGATCAATTGGTTCATCTTTTTGAAGGTATAATGTCCCAAAAAGCCTCGAATCTCAGCATCTAGTCCCACTTCTTCTTTCACCTCCCGCAGCACCGCTTCTTCCGGATGCTCATGCTTCTCTAGAAAACCAGTTACCAAGGCAAACATATGGGGTGGCCACTTGGCATTATGAGCTAATAGCACATTCCCGTCTTTGTATTCAATGACCGCTGCCACCACTGGCGTTGGGTTTTCATAATGTATAAAATCGCAATCTACTTTCACACAAGCGACGTAGCCGTCTTCATTTACACCGATTTCTCCGGTACAAGTCGGGCAGTTATTATATTCCATAATGTATTTTTTAGTACCCCTTTCAGCTCGTGGGTAAAACTTGAGGCAAAAGTAAAAAAGAAAAACTAGCTTATCAGAATGGACGGATCAAGGGTGTTGACTTTACTATTTCTCTTCTATCGGAATCCATATTTCTTCCTCTGAATTGGGGTCATTCAGCTTCGTTTTCTCTCCCAGAACTTCGAAATGAGGCCGGTCGGCCAAGGTATAGCCAGACTGAGGGAGCCATTCCATAAAAATGTATTTGTAAATACGTTGATCCGAACTCAGTCCTTTGTAGTGAAAAACGGCATATTGTCCACCTATCAAGTTATACACCTCCATACCGTGAGGAATAGCTTCTACTTTAGATACTTCAGCCAGCGCCCATTTGGCAAAGGGTTGGGAGGGATCAAATGGCCGATAATAATCTTCCGGATAAACCCTCAAATCAAAGGTGTCAGCATTGATCAAATTAGGAATTTCCTTTCTCCTCGGCATGAAGGTCCGGAAGAGTTGATGCGTTTTATCTTCGACCAAGGACATCATCTCGGACTGCCCAATCAATTGTTTTTCCTGTAATATTTGGATGGTTGGCTGCATATCAATTTTTAGAGTTTCATGCAAAAAGAGTCATCGGGGCGAAGTTAAAGATTACATTCAATCTACTTGTTAAAGGCTTGCAAAAAATTGCTCCGGTAAGTTCTGCCAATCGGTATAGTTATGCCCGCAACCTTTACTTGATGGCGCTCAAAACTTTGAAGATGATGATGAGCAATGATGAAGGATTTATGAACCCGCGAAAAAGCATCCTTTGGCAGCTTTTCCATAAAGTCATTCAAGCTGGTAGCAACGATGATTTTTCGATCTAGAAAATGAATTAAAATGTGATTTCCGGAAGCTTCAATATAGCAGATATCTTGAAGTAACAGCTGGTGCGTTTGTGGGCCGCTCTTAACGAGAATAAAACCTGTAACATCTTCAGTAGTTGCTAGTTTGGAAGGAGAGGTTTGCCGGGAGTGAAACGTAGCCGCTTTATTGGTGGCTTTGAGAAAGGCAGGAAAAGTAATGGGCTTCAATAGATACCCAACAGTTTCGTAGTCATAGCTTTGTACCTGTCTCTTATACACATCTGACGCTGCCGACGAA
>CAJXUM010001172.1 GCA_913060855.1 uncultured Lewinella sp.
GAGATCAGCCTCGGTCTCGTGGGCTCGGAGATGTGTATAAGAGACAGATATTAAGCTATTGTCCATCAAAACCGCTAAGGTTTAACCCCTTCTTTCCTGATGAAGTAAAATTCACCTTTAGCCTGTAAAAATCGTAACCACTAAAAATGGCCAACTTTGGAATTCCAAAATTGACCATTTTCCAATCACTGCAGGCCTTTTCCGCTGCGACACGATTGGACTCCCGTTTTCCAGGGAGAGATATAGGTGAAAAACTAGCTGCTAGTTAACATCCTTATTAGCTTTTAACTGCTCCATCATTTGACTCAGGCTATCCTTATTTAGTTTGTCAGGTGCCTGGGCGTGAGCTAATTTTGCATGCTTTAATGCTTTATCATATTGTCCCACGGCAGAATAACCACGAGCTAGACCTACATGCGTGGGCCAAGCCTCTCCAAAACGCTCTGCATTCAACTGAAAAATTTCTAAGGCTTTTTCTTTCTGCCCTAAAGTAATCAATTGACGACCAAAGCCATGTATTTGGAAAGAAGTAGCCGTCGCATGCCTTACGGCTTTATTCATAGTAGCTATAGCTTCATCTCCGCGATTGAGCTTATTCAGGACAGCAGCCTTTGCAGATAAAGTAGCAAAGTTCTCTTGACCAATAAAAGGTGCACTGATGGCCTTGTCAGCCCATACCAATGCTTCCTCTAAATTGACGTCGTTGGCTACGCAATAGTTTACTGCACTCACCCATGACTGGTATTGAAACCCGGTTGAACTCTTTAGCTCGTCACGGATATTGTCAACATACAGTTGCTTCGCATCGGATAATTCAATTTTAAAAGGGATCGCCAAGTTTTCCCATTTCAACGCTAGGACGCAAGAGGTGGGTTGTCTATCTACAAAATCATAGGTTAGCCATTCTGTATATCCTGATTCTTCTGGTGTAACTTCTACTCGAAGTGCATCATCCGCGGCATCATAGTAATAACTTCCCCAGGCTGAGGTGTTTTTGTTAAAAATCAATGTCCAAGCTCCTTCTGCTTTGGGAATGATATGAACCCCATATTTACCCGCTTTCAAGGCTTTTCCTTGAATCGTCACATCATGCGATAATTTAATGATTGTATTTTCATTCGCTCCAGCTCGCCAAGGTATTTCTTTGGCCGAACCAAAACCATTCGGTGCCATACCATAGGGAACCAATTGGCCCCAGATTTTGCCTTTTCTATCCTGGCCATTGGGCGCCGTTACATCGGGGCTATTGTAAATAACGGATACCGTTGCCAATGAACCAATGTACTGGGTAACAACACTTTTCTGATTGCCGCCACTAGGCGGTACTGTAATTTGAGATTTACCGATGGTAAAGCAGAAGACGAGAAGTAAAAACAGTTGGGTAGTCCTTTTAGTAACCATTACATTGAAGATTTATGGAAAAATAAATAATGAATGTCGATTTGGAAATCACCTGTTACCCGAGTAGGTACTGTCGTCTTGTTATAGAGAAGAATCTAATGATGTGCAATGCAGTAGAACTAGCTCCTTTTCCAATCGTCTTTGCGGAGGAACTGTCTTTGGCACTACCAACTAGAATATACTTGTTATAGCTGGTGCTGAATGCTGTTGGCAATGCTTGAGTAGAACATAATAATAACGTTTTACTCTTTTCTGGTTTGAATAGTAGTACAGTCGGGTAATAACTTCAATAGTAAAAGTAAGAAGAGTATTATCAAATCGTTAAGGATCAGGTAGCAATTAGATCAAGAGCAAGAATAGCTCGTTCAAATCCTTTTTTTTAAAGATGAACCCCAATGCGAAATAACGCTCTATTCCCACATTTCATGAAAATGCCCCCATTTCTTCGAGCATAGGTGGGCAAGTATGCTCTTAAGCAACTTCACAATAAAAAAGGGGCCCGAAGGCCCCCGAATAATGAAATTGAGATTTAAAAATCCCGTTTTTCACCTATCAACATTGTGCTTCTTATTTAACGTTATCCCTGTAGAATTCCCATTTTTCTACAAAACAGTTAGGTCTATTGCTGTTCCGTTAATTCAAATACAGCATCCATGATTTTCTCATCAGCTGACGTACGCTGAAAACGCCCATAATCATTGGCGGCTAAGCCATCAAAATTTCTCATGCTTGGATTAGCACCTTCTTCCGCCAACAGATCAGCTAATTCGTTATGTCCTTTTTGTGCAGCGGCCATGATCGGGGTGGTGCCCATGATATTGGGATGGTCGAAATCGGCGCCTTGCTTCAACAGGAGCTTTACCAAGGCGATATTTCCATGTTCTGATGCGATATTTAAGCCCGTATTTTCCATATAGTCCATCCCCTCTATATCAGCCCCAAAATCGAGTAAAATTCGGGCAACTTGTTCATATCCTTTTTCAATGGCAATATTCAGCAGGGTTTCTCCCATCTCTGTTTTCCAGTTGGCATCAGCACCTGATTGTTCGCTTTTATGCAATAGTATTCCACTAATCACATTATAGCCATTGCGTACGGCTATATACAAGGGAATATCGCCATCATCATTGGCTTGACTAGGATCTCCACCATTTCTCACCAATAGCGCCACCATTTTCACATTGTTCATTGCAGTTGCTTTGGCAATCGGCGTAACCCCATTCGATTTGCGATTGACATCAGCTCCCTTTTTGATGAGCGTTTGCAATAACTTCAAGTCATTTAGTTCCATCGCTAACATCAAGGGCGCCTCTCCCGCATCATTTTTCAATGCTGCCTTAGCTCTCTTTATGACCAATTGGATGATAGTTGTATTTTTCTTTTTCAGGGCCAAGGTTAGTGGTGTTTCCCCCTCTTGATTCTTGAGGTTAATCACAGCGGCCTCTACTAGCTTCCGTACCATTTCTTCGTTTTCTTGCTGAATAGCCAAAGTCAGCGCTGTTTCTCCATCCTTGTTGTATTGATAGTATTTCATCTGTCTCTTATACACATCTCCGAGCCCACGAGACCGAGGCTGATCTC
>CAJXUM010001173.1 GCA_913060855.1 uncultured Lewinella sp.
CTACACTATCCTCTTCGTCGGCAGCGTCAGATGTGTATAAGAGACAGAATTATGGTATTGGACTCTCGCTTTGAGGAGGCTCTGGATGCAGCTGTTGTACTAATGCCCAATGAAGTGAACCCTACTGCTTCCATACTGATCAATGATCCAGATTGTACCGGTAGCCTAATACCTGTTGGGCAAGCGACAAGTCTACAAAGTGCTTCTTTCTTTGTAGATAATCCCTTCTTCGTTACACCTGCGCCCCCACTCATTGTTATTCCTACCCCTCCACCCAGTATTCCTGGCAATATCGTGAATGCTTGGTTTAGTCCAAATGACAGAAAATACTGTATTTGGTTCAAACCAGACGAAGATGATAATGGTAATGAACTACCGACCTTAACTCGTGGTTTCTTTGAAAACAATGAACGTATGGGCAGTTGGGAATTGGCGGCTGGTTGTGACAATATTGAAGGAACCGGAGAGTTGTTCCACCTCAATCAAGTGACAGGTATCGTTGATAAAGTGAATAATATCATTAATATCCGAATAGATCGTACAAGTAAGAATCTTGGCTTTGAAGATTTTGAAGGTTTCTTTGTAGATCCCAATAAGATGCCTGCAGGCTCTGACTATAATATTGGTGGTATCTGCGCTGCAGAAAATGGACGATCCATGCCCAAGCTTATGTATCTAGTTTCGCAAACGACCAAGCGACAATTGTTGCTTTGGAGAAACCTCGACTAGCGAGGCCTTTCTGTTTTATAGTGAAAGCCCCCAAATCTGCTCTGCAGATTTGGGGGCTTTTTAGTTTTCCGTTTTGACATTTCCCCCCGCCGATGTTGTGTGTTTATCACCAACATCTCTCTGGAAACCTAGATTCCGGGGATGTCAAGGTGTTTCTACCAAAAGTGTTGCAGGTGGAAAACACCTGCAACGGCTGTGGTGTCGCTCGATGAGCTATTCACTACCAAAATAAATCATAAATAAGGCCCTGTGGAGATATATTTCCACAGGGCCTTATTTCGCCTAAGTAAGTGCTATTACTATCTCTAAAAACCCACCCGGCAACCCAAGCTAAGGTTACTATAAGATTCTCTAACAATCTCTTGTCGCGGGTTCACTACATTGGAAATCAAGGGAAAGCCACCAGTGAAGAACACATTGAATTTAGGATTTGGCGCATATTGTACGCCACCGAAAGCGAATAGAAACTCTGTCGTTCTGATCAAAGAACTAGTCTCAGTCGGTGCTTTTGAAGGTTTGAAAGCTAGACTATAGCTCAAGCCTGGATAAAAGGTCCATTTATTACCCAAGGTCTGTTGAATCAAGGAAAAGTTGACGCTTGTATTGAATAGGTATTCGTCATTGATGCCACTAGAAGGAAAGAAAGCCTGGAAAGTTCCCCCAAAGAAATAATAGGTTCGCTGATTGAGGCCTTTATAGTAGGTTAAGCCTATATCTGCGCTATTTCGATCAGCAGCCAATTGCCTAGCTTTATCTTCACCTGTAACTGTTTTGACAGCAAACCCTCCATTTAACACAAGCTTTGGATCTAAAGCTAAAGGCGCAGCTCTAAAGCGCAGGCCTACGCTAGAAATATCTCCCAAGGATTGATCGAAAAGCGTGGCACCAGGGTTGGCTTCGAAAAGAGCATCTAAATCATCACTTCCTTTAAACACATTGAACATTGAGCTAGATGCAGCATTGTCAATCCTTGTACGAGTATACCTGATATGTACCCCTACATCCCATTTGGCAGACTCCGATATGCCATAAAATCCATAGATGTCGGAGATGTATTGTGTGGCACGAAATCGATCGATAATTGGTGAATTCTCATCCGTTTGATGTAGCGCCAGCCAATAGGAAGTTAAGGAATTATTCCAGATGAGCTCTCCTTGTCCGGCTCGTAGAACAGTGGAAGATCCTCCTGCTACAATAAAAGATTTTTTAAGCGAATCTGCATCAAAACCAGGTATCGAGTATTTAAACTTCTGTGCGTCGACTGTATGTATAGTTAAAAATAGAAAACTGATACTGGCTAAAATCATTTGCCATTTGGAGTTAGCGAATAGCTTCATTAGAGTTATTTTTAGGTGTATATTTTCGATGTTGTTTAGACTTTACGTGGCACAAAAATAATAGACTATTTCACAAATAGGTGCTTAATTCAATCCTTCTGTTTTGATACCTGACCAAATAATTGTCGCACCTACTGTACCTTCTGCACAATAGGCCAAGCATTCCCCCTGCCCTTCCAGTTCAGTGGACTTGATAAAAGTCAGGCTAAAGGCCTCTTTCAGATGCCCTCCCTTTATTCTATAGCTTTTGTGGACGATTTGTCCTGTCATGGAGGCATTATTTTCGGAGATTAGTAAGTTTTCAAGGATTAATTTCTCCGGACGTGTACTCTTTGGGGGATAAACCTCTAGGTATCCGCTCAGACTATCATTCATAGATAAATGTAGGGTGCCTTCATAAAAAAGGGTAGCGTCGGGTTCATAATAATAGTGAATCTGCCAGGTACCCAGCCAATCTTCTGTTGAAAATGCAGCTGAATGGGATAACAGTCGAACACCAACAATCCCAATCAATGCAACTGTGGCAATAACTAACAAGCGCAGTAATTGGCTTCTTTTTTTATTCTTTTCCATGGCTTTTTGGGTAAATTAAGTGAACGTTGAGCTTGTAGGAAAGAATCGGATAAAGCTGGGCTTTTTCAATACAACCCAAACCTTTTTTCAGGTAACTTCTTCAACAAATTACTAAAAAAGAAAAAATCAAAAGCAAATTTAAGGATATATTTATCCCTTGCACCCAAGGCCGTACAATTCTTCTACCATACAATCTCCTTTTGCTACTCCCCCACTTAAAAATCGCTCGGTCATTGACCACAGCGCCTGAATATGTTAAAAAAGTCTTAAAATCAGTTAATCAAAGGTCATAAATACCTGTCTCTTATACACATCTGACGCTGCCGACGAAGAGGATAGTGTA
>CAJXUM010001174.1 GCA_913060855.1 uncultured Lewinella sp.
CTACACTATCCTCTTCGTCGGCAGCGTCAGATGTGTATAAGAGACAGCTTCAGAAGTTTCCCAAGGTGTGACAGAGAAACTTCTGAAGTCTAGGCCGGGGTATTTAGGGTAAGAGCTTGTATTCCAGGAAAATATGATGAAATACAAAAACACAATCTTTGAAAGTAAAAGTATGAGTGTTTTTACCTGATCAATCACTGAATAGTTACCCGAATGGATGATAATCAAAAGTATTTTCGAGTCTATCAATACAATATATTTAATGTTGCTAACATTATTTCGAACTAGTAAGCCTACCAATTGAGCCTAGATCAGATGGAAAAAGGGAGGTGAGCTTGGAGAAACAATGGATATATGGTACTAATCAATAGTCTAATGATACAAAACAAAATCAGGATTTTCGGTCTTTGGCAGGAATACGGTTGGAGAAAACGAGGAGTACCCTTCAATGCCAAAATGCTTTCCCCAAAAGGTACATTTACTGTCGATAAAGACACTATTTCATATCTGTTGACTGGAAACTTTGTACTGGGGTTTAGGACAACAGTCTCATGCTTGATTTATGGAGATCAGATAGGTTCTCCTTCCATCTTTACTGATGGTCAGGTGTTTTGGACTAACGAGTACCTTCATTATATAGAGCAGGGCATGCTAGAGGTGGATGATGAAATTCTTAGCTCAATTAAAACCCACAATCTTAAATGTCCTACAAGTGTTGAATTGGGACAAGATAGATTAATAGAATATGCACGATGGATTTCTCATTCTGGGGATTCAGAGAATTCGAAAGGCTAAATAATTTGGACTTAAGATATGAGATAAGTTCAGAGAATTCAAGATTGAATTAGGGCGTCCTCAAAAAGGGCTATCATTCCATTAAAGTGTTGATAAGTAATGTATTGGAAGAGGTCAGGCATTGCTATTGAAGTAGTAAAAGCAAAGAAAAAGGCTTAGCTTAGTAAAAATCCATGCACTTCGATGATAAAGTATACACCATCTATTGAACGCACCTTCTCTTTATTTCAGGGATCGTTCGAGCAGGAATTGGATGCCAATAACCGCTGGGTTAAGATGGCAGATATAGTCCCCTGGGATGAGATGGCTAAGGTTTTCTATTCGAGCATGAGTGCTAATCAGGGGCGCCAAAGCATAGATTTGCGAATCGTCTTAGGGGCCTTGTTGGTTAAGCACATAGAAGGTATCTCAGATGAAGATACTATCCAGTATATACAAGAAAACATCTATGCGCAGTACTTTGTAGGCCTGCCAAGTTTCCAAATCCAGCCAGTGTTTGTTCCTACATTATTTGTCGAGATTCGCAAACGTCTGGGCAAGAAAGGTACTCAACAACTTAATGATATGATACTGAGGCAAGCTCGACACTTGCGAGCCATAAAACATAGGGCAAAGCCCAAGAAGAAAGACGCTGCGGAGGGAGGTAATGACGACCCCGACCAAAGGCAAAAGAAGGCACAGGCTTCAGGTGAAGAAAATAAAGCAGTGGTTGTCAAAGAGCAGTCCGAGCAGGAAGTTGATAACAAAGGGACGCTGAAAATGGATGCGACTGTTGCGCCACAACATATTGGTTATCCGACAGATACTCGATTATTGCACGAAGCACGTTTGTATAGCGAGGAACTGATCGATAAGCTCTACAGCGGTAGCTTTTTATGGAAGATCAAGCCTAGGACCTACCGACGAAATGCCCATCAGCAATACCTGGCATTCGCCAAGAAACGTAAGCCTGGCAAACGAGATATCAAGCGTACTCGAGGTAAACAACTACGGTATCTGCGGCGCAACCTCAAGCATATCAACCGCATGCTGGATCAACTAGAACAAGCTGGGCATGCTACTCACTGGAAATTTCTTGATTGGCAACGCTTATGGGTACTGCAGGAATTGTACCGCCAGCAAGACATCATGCACCGAGATGGCCGCAAACGTATTGATGATAGGATCGTTAATATTGCACAGCCCTATGTGCGGCCTATCGTACGAGGCAAGGCTGGGAGCCATACCGAGTTCGGAGCCAAATTGAATGTCTCAGAGACCGAAGGCTTTGTTAGGATGGACCAGGTTGATTTTGACTCCTTCAATGAGGGTATCCTACTCCAACAACAAGTTGAGGGCTACAAAGCCCTGTACGGCTATTATCCCGAATTGGTACTTGTCGATCGAATCTATTTGAATCGGCAAAACCGCAAGTATCTAAAAGACAAAGAGATAAGGCATAGCGGCAAGTCTTTGGGCCGATCGACGCAAATGTCGCACCAAGAAAAACAAAAACGGAAGAAAGAACAAAATAAGCGCTCAGAGATAGAAGGCAAATTTGGGCAAGGAAAATCAAAATACGGACTGGATGATATACAGACCCGACTAGAAGATACCTCTTATGCCTGCATTGGTCTTATTCTGTTGGCACTCAACATAATCAAGTTGGGTGCGGTCGTTTTTATATTCATTTTTAGCCGCTGCCACCGTTTGGGCAAGCGGGTAGAAACTTGGATAACTAAAATTAGAGCAATTGGAGAGGTAGCTGGATGGGTAGGCCAGGTCAATACCCAGACTCATATTACAATAGCCTGAAAATCGCGCCGACTTTTTGAGGACGCCCTATTTATTGCTTTTCTTGTCCCAATTCGGATATTAATGAATCGCTTTTTTAATTATTCGCATTTGGCATTATTAGATGCGGAAGAAGAACCTGAAGAAGAACAATTTGTAGAACTTGACTAAACTAGCTGACTTTGCCAAAAATTATGGTGCTGACTTAATTATAATGGGGAAGCTAAAGGGGATCTCTTTTTGATGAATTTAAGTAGTGCAAGCTCTATCTAAAGTAGTTAAACAAGGTGCTTTGCCCTGTTTTATTTGTTCTAGAAATGGCTTCGCAGCTTGAAGAATGTAAATCGTGCTACTATCAATAATTCTGTCTCTTATACACATCTCCGAGCCCACGAGACCGAGGCTGATCTCG
>CAJXUM010001175.1 GCA_913060855.1 uncultured Lewinella sp.
GCGCAAGAGCTTCATCATGCGGGCGGGCGGATCGTGATAGGTCGGTTGGGGATTCACCATGATACATCCAATTGAAAGCTACCAGGGGGAATCCGCACCCACAATCGCTGTCTGAGTTCCTGTGCATCGAGCAAGGCTTGTTGTCCCTTCAAACTCAGCGAGTATATCTTCTTCCGCTTTCCTCCTCGCTTATCCGACTTCTCCCCAAATTCTGCGGATAATAGGCCTTTTATCTCCAATCGATTACAGGCCGTATGTACAGCACTAATAGTGACATTTCGTCCCGTCTGCTCTTCCAGTTCTTTTTTAATAGCCAGCCCATAAGCCTCTCTTTGTAAAGCAGCTATGGTGAGCATGACAATTTCTTCGAATTCTCCTAAATGCGTTCCTTTCATTGTAAAAAATAATACGGTTTAAGCTATTTTATACATAAATGTAAATAAAAAGAACGGGCCAGTCAAGGGAGGGGTCATTATTTTATCCACAAAATTGTATAAAATAGATAATAACCTCAGATTCAAAAGGAAATATTGATGAGAAATACACAACCCGGCGGAAATCGCGGGGGGACAGTAGGCAGGCACCTGCAAGGCTTGAGGAGAGTTAGTCGCCTTTATATTCAGCTAAGATAGTCGCAAACCATTCCTCCTCCCCTTCCGGAGCAGCCAAGAAGGAGCTGTAATCCATCTTTTTCACTTCAAAGGCATATTGGGCCATAATGAGGTATTTGACATGCAATTTTATCGTCCCTTCTCTATCATCCAACGGGAGCCAAGTATACATATCGCCCTCATGGGTTTGGTATCGTTTTATCAAATCGCTGAGGGTATATTGTTGGCCAAGCGTAACATACTCCGCATAGCCTTCCCAACGCCAGGTCGGATGTCTTCCAAGGGGATTGGCCTTCCATAAACCGTGATGTTGATACTGTAAATTGTGAACCCATCCATGCGTAAGAAACTGGGTGTATTTTAGTGGACGGTCCCAAAGGGTGAAGTGGTTATACTCATCTAGATCTTTTCCCAAAAACACGGCTTTGTTGCTAAAGGCGGTGAAAACATCTTCCCCTAGTAATCTACGTACCAAAGTAGGATAGACGGGGCCATCATTTAGGCATAAATCGGATCGAAAATTTTTATCGTATAGACTCGAGGATTTTACGACTGCTAGACTTTGGTCTATCAACTGCAGTAAATCAGGGCGTAAATCAGATTGGTGATAAATAGTAATGTTCTTATACACTGTTTTGTGCGCATAAGAAAGGGAGGGATTTAGTAAGAAGCTGATTAATAAAAGGGAAAGAAAGATTAGGGTGCCTAGACCTCTAATTAGGAGTTTTTTTACTTTGATCTTCATAAATGGGTTCTTTTAAATTACTCTTCCCAATTTACTACATTTATAGTTTCAAATCCATCCATACTCGAAAACATGAAGCAGCAACGAAGAACATTTATCAAACAAGTGGGGTACTCCACGCTGGGATTCGGATTAATGCCTTTTCTACAGCATTGCCAAAGCGGTGCGAATATTTCTAGTGGACGGGTACTGGAACGAGCTACCCCAGCCTCACAAGGTGTATCTCCCCAAAGCATCATCCAATTCTTAAAAGCTGCTAAAAAATCGAACTTGGAATGGCATAGTTTTATGCTGTTACGCCATGGCAAAGTGATCGCAGAGGCCTACTGGTCTCCCTTTGGTCCTGATTTTAAGCATACGCTATACTCTCTGTCCAAAAGCTTCACTAGCACTGCGGTAGGTTTTGCCATTGAAGAAGGGTTCATCTCCTTAGAAGATAAGGTAGTCTCTTTCTTCCCTGATCAAATGCCAAGCGACCCCAGTGCGTTTTTACAAGAAATGGATATCCGAGATTTACTAACGATGAATACCGGGCATACAACGGATAGCTTCAATGCTATTCGCAGTAATTATGAAGAAGATTGGGTATCCACTTTCTTAGCATATCCAGTAGAAAAAGAACCCGGTAGTAGCTTCTTGTACGATACGGGAGCCACCTTTATGTTAAGTGCTATCCTGCAAAAAAAGACGGGGAAAACAGTGGAGGAATACCTGAGACCTCGGTTGTTTGCCCCATTAGGTATCGAAGACTATGATTGGCAAAAGTCGCCCGAAGGTTATAACACCGGTGGATTTGGTCTTCGCCTGAGTACAGAATCCTTAGCGCGTTTTGGTCAATTATACCTGCAAAAAGGAAAGTGGAAAGGCGAGCAATTGGTGCCCGAATCTTGGGTAACAGAAGCCACCAAAAAGCAGACCGATAGTAATGTGGAGGATAGTGAATGGTCTCAAGGTTATGGCTATCAATTCTGGCGTTGTAAGGCTAATGGTGTTTATCGAGGAGATGGGGCTTATGGTCAATTTTGTATTGTGATGCCGGAGCAGGATGCTGTATTAATTGCCACGAGTGAGAGTAAGAATATGGTTACTTCGATGCAAGTACTTTTTGATAACCTCTTACCTGGCTTTTCCGATGAAGCTATTGCTAAAGACAAAAAACAAGCTAGTCAGTTGGAAGAGATGATGGCTGGCCTCAAAGTCCCAGTCCCTAAAGCAGGAATAGATTCACCCATCGCCAGTTATGTCGAGTCAAAAATATTTCAAATAGAACCCAACGAATATGGCGTAAAGCGATTACGTTTTCACTTCACCCCCAATCAATGTGAATGGACGTGGGAGACGGATGATCAAACGGTAAGCTTAACGGCAGGGCTACAGCGATGGTATTTAAATGAGGAGAGCATCCCAAATCTATTTCCAGTGTTCTTTAGAACCGACATTCCTTCCAAAGTGGCCGCTACAGCAACCTGGGCAAATAGTAATGTTTTACAGATCAACCTCAAATTTGTAGAGGCCATTCACGGCGATCAAATCGCTTTCAGATTCAACCATGATAAGCTAATTATTAAAATGACCGATAGCGTGACCCTCCAAAACAAGGGCGGGGAGCAAGGTAGCGCACAAC
>CAJXUM010001176.1 GCA_913060855.1 uncultured Lewinella sp.
AGATCAGCCTCGGTCTCGTGGGCTCGGAGATGTGTATAAGAGACAGGGTTTTTCATCCCACGGGCTTAGACGGCGACGATCCTAGCTGCTCCGTACATATCATTGCCTGCACGGGAGATTGGTTTGGGGGTTGGGATGGACTAACACCAGGTAACCCGGATCGGTTTATTAGTCCCGATTTGTCAGAAGGCAGATTAGTGGAGGTGATCGAATCGGGAGAACCTGCTATTTTTATCTGCCATTGGCCGGGTATCTATTACAACGGAGAAAAACAGGGCTTTGAAATCTTCAAAACAGTGGTGAATCGGCTGCATGAAAAGTACGATCACTTGATTTGGATGAAACTAAGTGAAATCTCGAGATATTGGGCGGCGAAGGCGTCAACAAAGATCACTTTGCAGGAGGATACAATTGAATTTAATGCGCCTTTTGCCACTGACCTTTTTACGCTCCGAATTCCCATTCAATTGTCGAATCCTTTGTTCCGAGTGGGTAAAACAGAACTAAGGTTGAGACAAGTTCAGTCAGAAAAGGACCTCGACCGTGGAACGTGGTATCCCATGGGAAACAATGCGATCATTTGTATAGATCTTCCCAAAGGTATTAGCACCTTGGAACAATAAGCACTACTTCAATCATCAAAACAGCACCTACATGAGCCATTTCAAAAGAAGAGATTTTATCAAAAAATCGGTACTCGCCGGCCTTGGGACGTCCGTACTCAGCGATCCACTTCATGCCGTGGAACGGGAAGCCTTTGAGCAGTTAATCCCACCTAATAGCGCAGCAAAGAAAGTGATCGTTGGTGGCGGTGGAATCGGGGGGCTTTGTACCGGCTATGAATTGATGAAAAAAGGGCATGATGTAACGGTGCTTGAAGCGTCGGGACGTCATGGTGGGCATGTTTATACGGCCAGGGATGGTCTGTCGGACGGCTTATATGGCGACTATGGCATGGAACATATCACCCAACCTGGATACGACCGATATTGGGCTTATCTGAAAGAGTTTAATATTCCTGCCCTACCTTACCCTAGACGAAAAAATGTGCATCGCAGGATTAATGGCAAATTCTATACAGAAGAAATGCTCCACGATCCTGCTGTACTTAAGACATTTGGCTTCAACGAAAAGGAGGTTAAGTTTCTTTCCGACCACCCTTGGTGGGATTTGAAGTCACTTTATGTAGACCCTTATTTGGATAAATTCACCGATGAGTACCAACCTTTTGGTGTAGGATATGATGACTGGGACCATATTCCCATCTCAGATATTTACAAAAAAGACGGTGCTTCTGAAGCTGCCTTGAAGCGCCTGGGCGGGCAACACTCCTCTGCTCTATTTGAGTTGTGGCATGCTGCTATTTTGAAGCTACGGGGAGTACCCTTGGCGCCTCCTGAGGTCTTCCGGCTTAAAGGTGGCAATCAATCGCTTCCTGATGCTTTTGCCAAGCGCTTAGGTCCGCGAGTTTGGTTGAATTGTCAGATTAAGAAAATAGAACAGAACGATGCGGGGGTATCCATTACCTATCAACAGCAAGGTAAATTCATTCAGATCAAGGCAGACTATTATGTCAACTGCATCCCATTGCCTACGCTAAAAAACATTCCCATATCGCCCCCGTTACCTGCGACAAAGCAATACATCAATGAGAATATTTCCTATGACTCCTATCAGCGTTTCGTTTTCCAGGCAAGCTCAAAGTTTTGGGAAGAAGATGGCCTAAGTATCAACATGGATTTCGACCACCCTGATCTTTGGAGTGTTTGGCAATCAGCCGAAGAAGTGGATACACACCGGGTGATTGTTTTAGGTACAGGCCCTGGTGGCATCTCTCCGCAAAGGGCATTGGCTGCCTTCCGAGAAATGTATCCCGGTAAAGGAGACACCATTGAACAGGCATTGGGGCGTGATTGGACCAAACAGAAATATTCTCCCAATTGCGAAAGGCTACCTTTTCCTATGGGAGAGCTTCATAAATTCTGGCCTCACCTGATGGAGCCAGTCGGACGTATTCACTTTGCTGGGGCCTATGCAGATAATCTCAATTGGGGAACGGAGGCCGCTACACGTTCCGCTAATCGAGTCGCTGAGGCCATAGACAAGGCCTAGGTTGTAGTACTACTGGACCTTTAGAAGACAGAACAGAAGCCAGAAAAGAGACTGCTGAGGTGGGGCTTCTGCCGATCTCTCCTCTGGCTTCTGACTTCTGGCCTCTGCTCGCAGAGAAATAGGATACGCGTACTATGATTACGTACAGCGAGCTGGAGCTCGCAACCCAGGTCGGCAAACAAGCAAGAACTTGTCGCCAACATATATTTAAGAGCATTTTTGGGAAGTGGATATGGGCCATTAATTGGCCCAAGTATAAAGTCTTAAAACTGATTTATGCAAGATCTAATTATCCGTTTTTTAGGGATTTGCCTACTATCTCTAGCAAGCTTGATAACACAGGCCCAAGTGCAGCTTGAGAATACTGCACCGAAGGTCAAAATGACTGCCCCATCGACGGATGCAAGTTTGGATTGGAATACTTTGCTTCCCTATGCGATTGCAGTAAACGATCAGGAAGATGGCAACTCTGCCTATGAAGAAATAAACGGGCGAGAAGTGATTCTTGTAGTCAAATACTTGGAAAATTCCGCATTGGTGCATGGCTATTTAGCAAGGATTGAGGAGGATTTAGCTCCTTTAATGGCCATGGCCAAGTCGACCTGCCTCAACTGTCATGCTGCTAGTAGTAAGTTGATTGGCCCCTCCTTCGATCTCCTGGCTAAAAAGTACAGCGCAAGGGATAATGCAAAAGCCTACCTGACCGATAAAGTGATGAGCGGTAGCACCGGCATCTGGGGAGAAGAGAAAATGCCGCCTCAACCGGACCTTAACAAAGAGGAAGTAGGCCGAATAGTGGATTGGATCCTTGCGCAACAAAACCTGTCTCTTATACACATCTCCGAGCCCACGAGACCGAGGCTGATCT
>CAJXUM010001177.1 GCA_913060855.1 uncultured Lewinella sp.
TTTTTGATATGACTTTTAAGTTGATCAGAAGCCGAATAGATGCTAATAAATGCCTAGCCGTTAAAGATAATAATATCCAACTGGCTACCTGTAATTATGATGCCACGGTCAAAGTCAATCAACAGTGGACCTTACCTGGTGGATATGCAGAACGAGTGAATGGAAAAAATCTTAAAATACATTTGGGCAAGGCCGACAACAAGTGTGTCGATATGGATAGTGGCTCATCAGGAGCCGACGTTCGAGTATATGATTGCCAGAACGGCTCGGATGCTACAGCACAGACTTTTTACTTCGATGGTTCCAGAATCAAAAGGGCCGACAATCACTCCTTATGTCTAGAACTAGAGGGCGGAAAAACGGACGTACCTACCGATATTCAACTAGGAACGTGTACGGGCTCGATTTCTTCCCAAAAATGGATGTACGATGGTATATCAGGAAGGATACACTCCAAAGCCGACCCCAATAAATGTATGGATTTTGACCATGCTAGTACTGCCAATGGCACCAATCTTAAGCTAGATGACTGTAAAGTGCACGATGCGCAGATATTTGACATAAAGTAAAGCGCTAAAGCAAACAACGACACAGGCTCCACTTTTTAGTGCATGTTCTATGCTCTTAGTAAAGTGGAGCCTGTTCTATGTCTATTACTACCGTATTTAGAGATGTTTAAAAGTAGTAACACTTTATCTACCATTCATCTCTTACCAACTACAGACCTTATTCAAGAATTTTTATGGAATGGTGGATAAGCCAAAAAGAAATCTACCCCCGGGGGAAAGAGTTTTTTAAGCTCGGGGACAGAGCTGTTCCTCTTTTCTATCAAATTCCAAGACAACAAGCTAATCATAACATTAAACAGGGGCCATGAAGATCTATTTTCACTCGATATTGAAGTCGATATCTTGTTTAAGACCCTTGAAATTAAAAACACGTTAACACGCTGAAAATCAACAAATTAAATTAATTCAAAAAAACAATAATCCAAGTTCAAAAAACAATAATGCAAGTCAGGGTACAATGGTTAACACAATTGGCACAATAGTTAACACAGTGGCCTACTAAGTGCCCCATATTTGTATCGTATCCAATAAAAAGAATTGTATTAAATCTCAAAAATTTTCATCATGAAAAAGCAAAAATATCAGGACAAGTTTTCAAGATATAAGTTCAGAACCAATTTTCGATGTACTTATGAATTGGCCCTAAAATCTTTCCTTCTTGTGTTCATTTCAATGTCCTTTTGCCTGCAAGAGGCTATGTCAACCAATCCATATTTTTTTGCAGACGCTATTCCGATTCCCGGTACCAGCGAGACCGATCGTGACCTTGGACTACAGGAAACTGGAGTTATTGCTACTAATGGCAATTTCGACCTCAAGTGGGAGACTAATGGTAGTCTTGTCATCTTTTTCAAAGGCGGGGCGGATCAACTATGGACTTCCGGCACCAGCGGAAAAGGGACTCACTTGGCTTTTGAGGCAAGCGTCGGGAAACTAGTCATAAAGGATCAAACAGACAAGATTATCTGGTCAACCGATGGATCGGATGGTCACAAATTCGAACTGATGGATAATCGCAATCTTGTGATGTATAACAGTTCCAGCCAAAAGATCTGGTCAGCAGGTCTTTCAACAGCCGAAATGAATACCAGTGGAAGACTCTCGGCTAGCATTAGTGCCCCCCAGGAATTTATCCTTCCAAACATTTCCGGCACCAAATATCTCACTTTACATGCAGAAGGCGCTGATGGCGGAAAGAGAGAAGCAATTTCTACTGTAAAAGGTGGTTCCGGTGCAACAATGAAGGGGATTTTTAAAGTTGGCGATGGATCCAATATCCCTCCCAAGTCGATTATTCGATTTATTGTCGGTAAAAAGGGTAAGAACCGAACAGGGGGGACGACTGCTGGTTGTCAAGGAGGTGCAGGAACAGGTATTTTAGTCAAACCGTATGGTAGTTCAAAATGGGTATTACTGGTCGCTGCTGGCGGCGGCGGTGGGGCATATTCAGATTGTTGTACGGTCAAAACCAGAGGTAAATCGGCCAATACTGCGACATACGGAAGAGATGGATGGGGCTCCGCTGGAGGTAAGGGAGGTACTGATGGCCAAGCAGGAGGCGATCCTTATTCTCGATCTTCGTTCGATCCCACACCAGGAGGAGGTGCGTTTGCTGGTTTTTACGATGAAACTGCCGCATGGGAAGGCGGTAATACATCAACAGGTTCTAAAAAACTTCCCACAGGCGGTGGTGGAGATAAGACAACCTGGGGTTTCGGGGCTGGCGGTGGAAGTGGCATCGGCGGTGGTGGTGGTGGTGGCTTTTCCGGCGGCGGCTCAGGTCAAACGTATCGCGGCGGTGGTGGGGCTGGTAGTTACCTTAGCGGTTGGGCAACCGACAACAGACAAACAATGAATAGTGCGACCACCGACCCCGAAGATGGTTTTGCTGCTTATGAATTTACCTCAAACTCAGAATTTGTAGGTACAACTAACTATGCAACGACAATATTAGGCGAAAAAAAAGTAGCCTCTATTCGCCCCTATGTACATCAATCCAATTGCATGGATAATGCCGGTGGTAAAACCACTAACGGCAATAAAATTCAGATATGGGATTGTGGTGATACAGAAGGCAATAATAACCAAAAATGGTTTTTTGATGGTGACTACATAAGATTGAGTAATCACCGGGGTAAATGCCTAGATCTACCGGGAGACGACAGCAGTAATGGTAAAGATCTCCAATTGTATACTTGTAAAGAAAATGCAAAATCTCAACAATGGATATACGATCAGCCTTCTCAAACGATCCGTCTTAAAAGAGACTTAACCAAATGCATAGATTTGACCAATGGTGGCACCGCTAATGGCACTGTTGTTCAAATTTGGGATTGTCAGACCAATAATTCGAATATGATATGGATACTTGAGGAGGCTACGCCCTGTCTCTTATACACATCTCCGAGC
>CAJXUM010001178.1 GCA_913060855.1 uncultured Lewinella sp.
CATACGAGATCAGCCTCGGTCTCGGTGGGCTCGGAGATGTGTATAAGAGACAGGTACGAAGAAGAACTCGGATGGGGAGATAACAAATGGCTGATTGGGGCTTTAATCCTTTCTGTTGTCATGCACTTGATCATCATCTATACTCCCATTAATTCCTTCTTTTCCCTTGTACCACTAGGACTATATGAATGGGAGATATTAATCGCTGGTGCACTTATAGGTTACGTGCTGGCTATTCTGATTACCCGATTATTGATGAAATATGTACCTAATTAGGAGTTTGGAATTTTTTTCCAAACCCCTTAAAAGAAAACAACTATGAAACTATTACCAGAAAAAGTGGCAAAATCGATCGGTGACGAGCTGGGCATCGATTGGACAGAAGTCGATCTAGGCGAATTCACGATCGGCATCAACGTCGAATTTGAACATGGAACCCGTTTTCCGGAAACCAATGTTACAGAAGACGACTATCATCTTACCGGAAAAATAGCATGGGCTCATTTAAAAGAGTTTCCAGATTACTATAGCCGTTTAGAAGAAATGGAGAAAGAGGCTGAGGCCTATTGGAAGGAGTCGCGGAAGTAAGGAATGAACACGAATAATTGCACATCCGTAAATAACGTTTTTGAATATGGAAAAGAAACTGATTTATCCCAATGTATTGGTAGGGCTCGACTATACCGAGATGGACGATACTATCATCGAGTACTGTCAGGTGCTTTTAGCTAATTTTAGTATAGCGACCCTCAATTTTGTTCATGTTATCCCACAGTGGATTCTTCCTACCCAGCTCGCTATAGATCCGATGCAAGACTATGGCTTAAAACCTCAGTTGGAGTCCCAAGTCAGGTCCCATTTTGAAGAAAAGCTTCAGTCGATCCGCCAAAAATACCAAGCCGTAAATATCAACCTACAAATACTGCACGGCAAAGCCTATATCAAATTATTACTTACGGCCAAAGCAGACAAGGTCAATTTATTTGTTGTTGGCAAGAAAAAGTTGAGTGGGGGGAGCGGGCTACAAGCTAGAAGAGTAGCGAGAAACTTGGACTGTGATCTTTGCTTTATTCCCGAACACGCTAGCCAAGTAATACGCCGTATTCTAGTCCCTATCGATTTCTCAAGTTATTCTTTACGCGCCTTACAAACCGCCCTTCAGCTTAAAAGTCAGATGCTTGGCGTTCAAATTATAGCGCTACATATTATTCCCTTACCATCTGTGTCCTACTCCCTACATCGGCAGGCAGACCAACTGATCGAAAAGCTACACGATCACAGCCTACAAAACTATCGGAGCTTCATTGAAAGGGAGAAACTGCCAGGTCAAGATATCGAGTTTAAGCTCATCACCAATGAACACTTTGATGTAGGTCGACACATCCAAGAAGAGGCTAAATTGGTAGCCGCTGACCTTTTGATCATCGGGGCCAAAGGGGATGATTCTTCCCTAAGTGATTTTGTATTTGGAAGTGTAACCGAAAAGTTAGTAACCCTAGAAGATAATCTTCCGGTTTTGGTTACCCGTTAATTCTAAATAGACGGTAGCAAGCGGCAAAAAGAGTTGATGCTATAGTGACAATAATCATCCTGGTCACTGATAATCATCGTACGCCCATTCTTATTTTTTTCAAAACCTTGACCTATCATTTTAATACTATTTCATATGCGTGATCGAATAGATCTCAACTATTGAAGTAGTTAAATAAGACGTCATGAAATATTATATGGATACTGTTCTTCCCTATTCGTTTGAAGAATCTCGGAAGAAGGTCATAGAAGCACTGGGAGAAGAAGGTTTTGGTGTACTCACTGAAATTGATCTACAAGCTACTTTCAAAAAAAAGCTAAATGTAGACTTCCGAAAATATACCATTCTGGGGGCTTGTAATCCTCATTTTGCCCATCATGCGTTGGTGCAAGAAGAAAAAATCGGGACGATGCTACCCTGTAATATCATCATTCAAGAACTCGGAGCCGAAAAAGTAGAAGTGGCGGCCGTCGATCCACAAGCATCGATGCAAGCCATAAACAATCCAACACTCATACAACTAGCCGGCCAGGTTAAAGAAAAACTGCAACGGGTTATCTCTGGTTTATGAATCCCATAAACCTTAGGAACAAAAGGCAGATAAAGCTCTTAATTAAGCAGATCTTACCATACCAACAAAAAAATGAAAACACAATATCCAATTTTAATGCTCTTCCTGATCGTTTTACTCAACAGCTGTTCTTCCGCTAAAATCATCAGTGATATTGACCAGGGAACCGACTTCAACCTATATAAGACCTATGTATGGTCGGCGGTGGAAGACCCAATGAATACAGATTATCCTCAATTCGATAATTCCCTCAATCGGAAAAGGTGGAAAAGTGCCATTGACCAAGCGATGCAGCAGCAAGGTTATAAGCCTGTTGACAGCCAGGGTGATCTTGAAGTAGATTTCCATTTACAATTTGAACATAATGTAGTTCCCCAGCATAATCACCAGGATGAAATGGGAGATCAATATTCAGGTATTGGAGCCACGTCTGTTTATCAATACGACCGAGGCACAGTGACCATTCACTTAGTCGACCTCAAACAGAAGCAAATTGTGTGGCAGGGTATTGCTACTAGGGTAGTCGACATTGGCTTACTTGAAAAAGCAGAGAACAACATCCCCAAAGCAGTGGAAAAACTATTTAACAAATTAGAGGCGCACAAAAAGAATCCATAAAATGGCGGATACTGCAGCGAATATAGCCTGGCTACTCGAAGGCGACGTATCCATCCAATATCAGGTGTATCGAGATTTGCTAGGGGTCGAAAGAGAAGACTTGAGAAAAAGGATTGAGCACGAAGGTACTAACCCATTTTGACGACTCTATTCCGCAGAACATAGACACGAAAAGATTTAAGCATGAGCAATAGTAGCAAATACCTATATCTGTCTCTTATACACATCTCCGAGCCCACGAGACCGAGGCTGATCTCG
>CAJXUM010001179.1 GCA_913060855.1 uncultured Lewinella sp.
AGACAGGCGCATTATCAAGTAGCTTTTAAAGAATTTAGTTAAAGCCTCAGACTTCAGAAGTTTCCTTGGGCAAGTCTAGGAAAACTGCTGAAGTCTAAACTAAGCAAGAAAATTGCTGAAGCTTAAACAAACAAATAAGCTGGGCCAAAGACTTCAGAAGTTTCCTTGGGCAAGTCTAGGAAAACTTCTGAAGTCTAAACCAAGCAGGAAAATTGCTGAAGTCTAAACCGAGTAGGAAAAATTGTGGAAGCCAAAACAACGAATTCATTCTATGGAAAAGACCAACTATATCAATCCCTTCCCAGCGACCGATCCAGATCGGCACCAAATATGGGAAATGCTAGTAGAACGAGACATCATTGCCTTTTGCGGAGAAGACTGGGCGCTGGTAGCCGATGACTTTATCGAAGAAAACTTCATGGGTATCGACGCTAGAAATGCGCACAATCCCGACAGCTGGCGCATGAATTTCGCTGACCTGGCCGAGTACAAAAGCGTTTGGCTAGAACAAGCGGCTAACTTTGCCCAAACGGAATGGGCTGAGGATGCAGAAACAGCCATCTATGAAGCCACGACCTTACGCGATATCGATATCAAAGGAGATAGCGCCCTCGTTCATAAGAAATTTGATGGCCATATTAGCAAGAAGAATGGGGAAAAAGATCGCCTCAATTGGCAGACACTTTATCGCTGCAGAAAGGTAGGCGGACGTTGGAAAATAGCTGGATTCACCGGCTACCTCCCCCACCCTATGGGATTTGAAACCCAAAACAAACCCAATGGGAAGCGGATTCCGGAAGGCGCCGCACAACATGTTACAGCAGGCCCTTATTCTCCGGTACTTCAAGTCACACCCGGCGAGATTGTCGTCATTTCTGGCCAAGCTGCCATCGACCCGCAAGGCAATATCATAGGCGATAACATAGAGGATCAGACACATTTCACCCTTAAGAATTGCCTAAAGCAATTGCAAAGCGGTGGTTGTACTCTCGATGATGTCTTCAAAGTGAATGTTTATTTGACAGATCTCGATAACTGGCCCCGTTTCAACGAAGTGTACAAAGCCTATTTCAAAGATCCTAAGCCCGTTCGTACAGCAGTACAAACGCCGCTGCTATATACCTTCTTAGTGGAAGTTGAACTGTGGGCGGTGAAGAAGGGTTAAAGGTCCGAAATCGTGAGTCGTAAGTCACCGGTCGATGGTCGATGGTACACCCTAAATATCAAATTAGAATGTGCCAAGGGGTATCCCCAAGACTTTAGACAGCCCAACCTACAGACATACGACTTATTGGCTTACAGACATTCTACCTCTAAACTTATTGACTCAAGACCTACAGACTTACAATATCCAGACTTATTGACTAACAGCCAAAAAAACAACCATGTACTGGGACCAACTCACTTCACCCTTCATTGATCAACTAGATCGCGAGATCCCCGTTATCCTACCCGTTGCAGCCACGGAGCAGCACGGCGCGCACCTCCCACTCGCTACGGACCGAATGATTGGCGAGCACTTCTGTCGCCTACTGAATGACCGTATTCCTGAAGGGGTACTTATACTGCCTACCGTTAGCGTGGGCTGCTCCGAGCACCATAAAGACTTTGCGGGAAGCTTGTCGGTACAGCACCAGACTTTTATGCAGCAATTGACCGATATCGTCGATTGTGTGGTAGGCTACGGTTTCAAGCATGTGCTCATTCTCAATAGCCATGGTGGTAACCAAGCCATTGGGCAGACCTTCGTAGAAGTTTTTGGCTATCGGCATTCCGAAGTTCAATTGGCTATTGCCACCTGGTGGCGGATTGCCTTGGAAGCTTTACAACCCTTAAATGAATCGGGACAAGGCGGCGCAGGACATGCCGGAGAGTTTGAGACTTCCTTGATGATGGTAATTGCTCCGCATTTGGTACATCCAAATAAAATTGGCGATAAAACAAATGTTCCTACCGTAGATTGGGCCGAAGGAGATCTGCTAGCCGGGCCGAAGGTGGGACTCTACCGCCGCATGAAAGCCATGACGCCTTCGGGAGTATATGGAGATGCTAAGTTTGCGACGGTGGAAAAGGGTGAAAAAATAAGTAAGATTGTTGTCGATGCACTACAATCCATTATACAGGATTTCCATCAATTGTAAAATCATGAAGACCCATCAATTCTCTTTTTTAGTAATTTTCAGTATAACCCTCATTTGTATGTCTTGCGATGCACCACAACTTAAAACCTATACCTATAAGGTCGAAAAAATTGATCGTCCCATTGAAATTTCAGGCGAGGGCACTGACCCCTATTGGGCTAAGGCGGATAATTTGACCGATTTCAGCTATCCTTGGCGAGAAGAAACGGCGCCGCAAACGAGCTTTAAAGCTTTGTGGACTGAGACGCACCTCTATTTCCTCTATCGAGCTAGCGATCCTGAAATTATTCTCAAAGAAAGAGGAATGGGCGAACGCGATGCCGTCAATTCCGATCGAGTAGAAATCTTCTTTAAAGCGGATGACGATATGGATCCCTATTATGCCCTGGAAATGGATGCGCTTGGCCGCGTGTTGGATACCGAAGGGCGATTTTATCGCAATGTAGACTTTGAGTGGAACTGGCCAGTGGGAGAGCTGGTACTGGAGGCTACTCGAGATGAACAAGGTTATTTTGTGGAAGGGTCTATCAGCTTTGCTTCCTTGCGTCAATTGGGTATGTATAAAGATGATCAACAACTGCAAGCAGGTTTGTATCGCGGAGAATATGTGACGGATGACAAAGGAGATATTATCACCAAATGGATCAGCTGGGTGATGCCCGACTCTGAAACACCAGATTTTCATATTCCTTCTTCTTTTGGACTTTTGGAATTGGTAGAGTAGCAGGAGATAAGACTTTAGAAGTGGAGTGGTCGATACTAGGTAGATTTCTTCCTATCAACTTCACCATTTTTGGATATATAATATTGGATGTTCGCTACTAGTTT
>CAJXUM010001180.1 GCA_913060855.1 uncultured Lewinella sp.
GGAAAAGACACATAATAAAATTAGTGACATGTTTCAAAACAGTCTCTTAGACGGGCGAAAAGAAAAATGGGTTGCAGGCGGATGGATAGACTAAGTTATTCGACGCTTTAAAAGATAACTTAATCACAGAACCGCTTATGAGAAACTACTGCTACCTTGCACCTGAGCTCACTTTACCGAAATGGGGCTTAGGAATGGATAGATCATGAGCGCTTGTTAATATTGAATAAATACTCAAATGACCTGAATTATGTTGAACAGATGGACTGCTTTAGTTGTTATATCCCTGTATTTGATATCCTGTCAAGACCAAACCAATAAAAAGAATTATCAACTTCCTGCTATCGAAGGCAATGCCATTAATGTAATTGTTGAAATTCCGGCGGGGACTAACACCAAGATCGAATATGATGCTGAAAAAGGAACTTTCGAACCGGATCAAGTAGATAATAAAGATCGAGTGGTGGCCTTTTTACCTTACCCCGGTAATTATGGTTTCATTCCCTCTACTATGATGGATGCGGAGCAGGGAGGAGATGGAGATGCTTTGGATGTGCTGGTAATTGGCGAAAGCTTACCGACAGGTAGTGTGCTCCAGGCCATGCCAATTGGTACTTTGATCCTTAAAGATGGCGGGGAGTTGGACACGAAAATTATAGCCGTTCCGGTAAACGAATCAGAAAGAACCTTACAGGTAGATAACTTCTTAACTTTAATGTTGGAACACGATCCAGCTAAGAGAATAATAGAAGAATGGTTCCTCAATTATAAAGGTCGAGGACAGATGGAGTTGATTCGATGGGAAGATGAAAATTTCGCCATGCAAGAAATAAAGAAATGGTCGACCGCCAATGAATAGACGATATATTAGAATCGTTTGGACAATACTAAATTATTGTAGAATAAAGTCTACCGATTGTAAAAGCCTTAACCACCACCACTATGGCACCAATCTTAGAAACAAAGCGACTTCGCCTGCGTCCCCCTACCTGGGCAGATCTAGACGGTATCCATCAATTGGGCAGTAATCCCAATGTTATGCGTTTCCTCAATAACGGTGAGATTCAAAACCGATCGCAAGCCAGAGACGACTTGGAACGAAGAATTAAACAAACCAACCAATTGACCGGTTATTGGATTACTGAACAAAAAGAAGATAATGCCTTTATAGGTTGGATGGCCTTGAAGAAACTGGAACAAACAAAAGATACGGAAATGGGTTATCGATTCTTAGAAGAATTCTGGGGTAAGGGCTTGGCGACAGAGGCCGGAAACGCAATTTTATCATATGCTTTCCAAACCTTAAATTTGCCAAAAGTTGTAGCTATCACCATTGAAACAAATGTGGCATCTCTCCGGGTGATGGAAAAACTTGGGCTTTGCCAAGCCGGTACGGGCATTTACTACAATACCCAATGTTTGTACTATGAGATTGCACGAGAAAAATATATCAGGAGCGCTTAATAGCGGCTATCCTTAATTGATTGGCGCCGAAAATCGGAGATCTCCGGTGACGAGCAAAAGAAGCAGACGTCCTAAGGTTAGCCTGTTTCTTACTTGAACGATCTAATAAAGTATAACAAACGTAAGACCGAATACAAATACTATACTTTTTCAATCTTATTTTTGCCCTACGTCTCAAACACAATGGTATATACAAATGAGTATCTTTTCAGATAAGACTTGTCCTCCTAGATTTATCCTTCATTACCTGCTTGGACTGGTCCGAACTTTCTTTGAGCCTAAGTCTACCACACCATTGCTTAGCCTGAAGTCAGCCGCTATAACTACGACTAGTGCTAAGGATTATACCTTTGAACTTTATAATCGAGTGGAGGATCTGCCAAGCAGTTGGGATGGATTAGTACAGGAGGAAGATTTATTTTTGCAGGCTAACTACCTCAAGGCACTAGAGGCAAGCCCTCCGAAAGGAATGGCGCTGCGCTTTTTGCTTTTGAAGGAAAAAGATAGGCCTGTAGGAGTTGTTCTATTGCAGCTGATTGATTACACCTTGCAAGATAGCTTGAAGGGCTTGGAAGAAGGCAAACAAAGGACTTGGCGAGAATGGCTAAGGTATAAATTGGCAAGTGTTTTAAATTTTAAAATACTGATCGTAGGCAATTTACTCCTGACCGGTGATCATGCTTATTATTTTGATCCAGCAGCCTTATCCGAGAGCGAAGGACTTAAACTCATTGTAGAATCTCTCCCAGGCATCAATCAACAATTGGCGAAGCAAAAGGAACCCACGAGTGGTGTCCTGTTTAAAGATTCTTTAGCTATTGATTCCTTCCCCTTGAAGGGACAAGGGCTTTTTCACCAGGTTACCTTCCAACCAAACATGGTATTCGCACTTGATCCAGCTTGGAAAACACAAGAGGATTACCTCGATTCGTTACAATCAAAGTATAGGGTCAGGGCTAAACGTGCCTTCAAAAAGAAGATAGGGATCCAGCAAACAGAGTGGTCTTTGACAGATATCCAGGAACATAAAAAGGAAATCTTTGACCTTTATCGCTCCATTGCCAACAAGGCTGAGTTTAATATTATTAATCTGGCCATTGATTATATACCCGCATTAAAGCAATCCCTACAAGATCGTTTCCGTTTACTAGCTTACCACGATCAGGAAGGAAAGTTTATCGGTTTTAGTACTTTGATTCAGAACGGCAGAGCCTATGATGCGCATTTCTTAGGGCTCGATGAAACCAGCAACAGGAATCATCAACTATATTTTAATATGCTATTGGATATGGTTCAATATAGTATAGAAAAACCAGGCGTGGATCAGATTGTATTTGGCCGAACAGCCTTGGAAATCAAAAGCTCAATTGGGGCTAAGCCAGAGCGTTTGTACTGCTATGCCCAACACTATAATCCAGTCTTTAATCTATTGATTGGTTGGTTGATTAGAAAATTCGATCCAAGAATAGAATCTGTCTCTTATACACATCTCCGAGCCCACG
>CAJXUM010001181.1 GCA_913060855.1 uncultured Lewinella sp.
GTGTCCATCTTTATGGTAATTCGTGAGAAAATCGGCTTGAACAGCCATACTCGACAACATCAGTAAGCGTGTCGCAGGACTAAAAGCCTCCTCCTGTTGAAATCCGTAAAATGTCTGAGGCCACACCGCTCCTAAGCGTTGTCCCGCTTCTATTGTGCGCCATTCTACTTCTCCCAGATCTCGGTAATCAAGCCCTTGGTTGTTCAATACCAAATAAATAGAATCATCCGGGGCGGGCAATGGGTGATGAAGCACCCAGTCTTTTAGTAGTCGGTCATACAAGCTTATGTATGCTGTCGTTCCTGTCTTTTCCCAAGCCATCAACAAGGAAGACAAATACCGTTGCCCATTTAGTGAATAGGCAAATTCATCATCTTTATCTGGCCCCGTATAGTTCCATTGCCAACCTCCATCAGGCTCGTACATTATTTTAGCCGGATTTCCACCCCTGATTACTGTATCAGCCAACAAGGCATTGGCCAGGCGTAGTGCTTCTTCATAAGGCACCGCATCTAGGGTAGTTACCACCCACTGACGATCCGTTTTACGGTAATGCTTCAACAACTCTTCTGCTGCACCAATGGTATCTCCTTGGGCCAGTACAAGACGAACTGGTCCCAAGGCTGGCTGCTGTAAATCGATGGCCTCCAGCAAGGACCTTATTTGACCTGGGTGATTCTTCCAAAGGTCATCCACCGTATGGATACTTTGCCAATTATCGGAATGGAGAGTATCACTATTTGTACAGGTAAATAGTGTAGCGGCAAGCAATAGGCAATATAGCAACCTATCAGGTCCTAGGTATTTGTCAATAAATTTTTGATTCATGATTTTTGGATAAATGGATTGGGTAAATACTTTGGCATAGCAAGACATCAGAAGTTTATCTAGGAAGAACCCTACGAAACTTCTGATGTCTAAGAGACTGTTTTATCTTGAGTAGCGACGTAGATGTATTCACACAAGCAAAATTGCACGCTTTGCTAAGCCCTTATTTTGTGCGCATTTCGCCTTCCATTTTCTCTATTAAGCTCTTGGCATTGCTATTTTGAGGATCAAGCTGGAGCGCTTTTTTATAATTTTCAATGGCAAGCTCTGTATCGCCAATTTTCATGCAAGCTTCTGCATAACTATCGTAGACATTAGCACTCTCGGGATACAGAACCGTGTTCACTTTAAAAACATCCTGCGCAAATTTCATTTTTTCGTTATTCATGAAGCCATATCCAAGTCTGTTCAAATTGCCTTCGGAGACAGTAGGATCATTCGGGTCTTCCTTCATTAAGGCCTGATAAGCCGTAAGCGATTCCTCATAATTTCCTTCCACCAAAAATTCCAATGGGAGTTTTTCATCGTCATCCATCCTTCTAATTTTCCGACGTGTCTCTCCCGTGGCGGGATCCATAAAGTGCATACTCATCATCTTACTTTCTTCATCTGCTTTGAATTGGACTAATCGCTTTCCGCCACCCACGAAAGTACGGTCAGACACCTTGATCAATGCTTGGGGGTCTCCACCCAATTCTTTCCCATAGAGCTGATTGCCCGCTTGATATACTTCCAGTATTTCATTGCCGGAAATAGAGTATCTACCCTTAATCTCATTAATTAGGGCAAGATCTTGGGGTGCTTTTTCATAGGTGGGAACATAATTAGGCCAATTATAGGTAAGTGCTACTGATCTAATGAGCTCACTGATAAACTCAGGTTGATTGGCATTGGTTAATACGACCACACCGTATCCTTTATCTCTGTGTGCCACCATTTCACTACTAAATCCTTCATCCCAACCGCCATGTCCAAAATAGACTTCGTCTTTCTTTTTGTTGATGAAAATTCCAAGTCCGTTGTGGTCTTCCACATAAGGTGTGAGCATTTGAGTGGTCATTTCTTTTGATAGCCCTTTTTCGCTTTCACCTTTCAAGGTCTGTTGTATATTGACTGCAAATTTTGCGAGGTCCTCTGCATTCGTCCATAAGCCAGCAGCTGCCATTTCGGGGTAGGTATGCCTTTTTCCTTTGGTCATGGAGCCATCAGGTAGGTAGCCTGTTGCCGCCATTTCCAATTGTGCGCCTTGGAGGGGTTGATCATAAGTGCTGTGGGTCATTCCTAAGGGTTGCAGCACTAACTCCTGCATCAGCTCAGGAAATGTTTTACCGGCTACATCTATCATCATTTGTTGCATAATGGTATATCCTCCGCCTGAATATCGGAAGCTTTCGCCGGGCGTCTTATCCACGCGGATAGGCCCTGAATTAGCAGGAGGAAGGCCATCCAATACGGCTGTTAACGAGGGTACCGGTAAATCTGGACTGTAGCCCCAAAAACCATGTACCGTTAGGCCGCCAGTGTGAGACATGAGGTGTTTTAAAGTGACCTTCTCTTTTTGAGTGAATTCATTGTCTGGTAGAGTCCAAGACTTCAGGTAGGTATTTACATCTGTCTCTAAACCCAACCTATCATTTTCTACTAGTGTCAAGCCCCCATAAGTCGCTACCGGTTTGCTAATAGAGCCCGCTTGGAATAAAGTTTCATTGGTAACCGGAGACTTACTGTCTTTATCCATTACCCCATAGGTTTTTGTCCAGGCGATTTTGTTATCGTTGATGACAGCGATACTGACACCAGGGACCCCATAATGTTCCATGCGTTCTTCGATCGTCCATGTTGAATCCCCTTGGATATAAATGGGAAGAATTAAACTGGTTTCTACCTTTTTTTCATAATCAACTACAGGTTCAGGAGTTGTTGTATTTGAACAAGATTGTAAGGCTAGGCCTAAAATGATAATCAGAAAAGAATTAATCTTCATAGAATTGTTTTTGATTCGGATGAAGTGTAATATATCTCTTTTTTGGACAGGTAAAAGCTACATAAACAAAGCTGGTGCCTTTGGTACGACTTACTGTTCACCTGTCTCTTATACACATCTGACGCTGCCGACGAAGAGGATAGTGTAGAT
>CAJXUM010001182.1 GCA_913060855.1 uncultured Lewinella sp.
TGTGTATAAGAGACAGCCATCATTCAATCTAGCCCATAGCGCCATCTTCCAACCTCTTGAAAATCCAGTCCCGCCGTCTCCGCGTTGCTCCAGCACTTTCTTTACCGGCGCTATCAATTTAGGGGTGCGGCGGGCAGAAATCACATTTCCAGGATATAGTCCATATAGATGTGAAAAATGCCGGTGCTTATCTTCCATTTGTCCTAAATCATCCGTCCATTCCTGGAGCATTCCATCTCTCCCTACTTGAGAAGGCACCAAACGATTCCGGGCCTCGCCCACTTTCTCTGCAAATTGACGATCCACATCAAGTGTTTCAGCTGCAGCTATATAATAGGCGAAGAGATCCTTCAATATTTGCATATCCATAGTAGCCCCAGCCACAATCGTCGTAAAATAATACATGCCTGTGACTTCATCATAAAAATATTTATATCCTTTTCCATCAGGAGGATTCTCCGGCGAATTGGAAGGGTTTGTAACCAGCCATTTGCCATTGGGGTGCGCTACCAGAAAATCCATAAAAAATTCAACCGAGCCTTTTATAACGGGGTAAATCTCAAGAAGGTAATCCTCGTCCTGGGTGAAAAGATAGTGCTCATAAAGGTGGGTAACTAACCAAGCCCCACCCACCGTAAAAGTGCCCCAGGTGGGTCCATCCATCGGGGCAGCCACTCTCCAAATATCCGTGTTTTGATGAAACACCCACCCCTTCGCGCCATAGTGTTCCTGGGCTACCTGTGAACCTTGGTCTGTCAATTCCTTTACCATGGTAATGAGAGGCTCGGCCAGTTCCGATAAATTCCCTGTTTCCACTGGCCAATAATTCATTTCTGTATTAATGTTGGTCGTGTACTTTGAATCCCAAGAAGGATTCATGTCTTTGTTCCAGATTCCCTGAAGGTTGGCAGGTTGCGTGCCAGGTCTAGAGGAAGCAATGAGCAGGTATCTGCCGAAATTATAGCACAATGAGGCCAATTGGGGGTCCGGAGTAGATTGAATACTAGTCATTCGTTCATCCGTCGGTAAATAAGAGGATTCCGTCTCCGGTAGGGTCAATGAAACCCGGTTAAATAACTCCTGATAGTCGCTGATCGCAGTAGTTTTAACGAGTTCAAATGACTTGTTTTCCAGCTGACTGAGATCAGAAACGACTCGAGCATTTTGATCTGCACTAACATCTTTATAATTCACAAAATTCGTGGCTGCCACAAAATACAAGGTAGCTGCATCCGCATTTTCGATTTTCAGTCTAGTCCCATCGGTGGTAATAGATCCCCCTTCCGTCAAGGCCTTTACCCTGGCTTCATATTTCAGTTGACCTGCCACCCCAAGATAATCGGCTGATTTGCCTGTCAATCGTAGCTCATTATTGTCTAAAGCATCCATTCGGAAATAATCAGTAGCATAATTCGAATGGGCATTGTTTCTAACCCCTCGTAGCTGGGTCTCAAAAGAAATACTGCCCGGCTTATCAGCGGTTAGTCGTATCGCAATCGTCTGGTCAGGCGCAGAAGCAATCACCTCCCGCTTATAGGTCACTCCATTGACCTTATAACTTACAGATACTACACCTGTTTTTAAATCAAGTGATCGCCGGTAATGAGTAGCCGTGTCTTGATCAGTGAAGAATAAATGAAGGTTGGCTAAGGCTTGATATTTCTGTTGCTCAACGGGGTATCCCATCAAATGTCGGCCGAAAAGTTGATGGGCTTTAATCGGTTCGCCATCAAAAATGGCTTTTTGAATTTCGGGAAGCTTTTTATACCCGCCTTTCACCACCGTAGAATAAGGCCCCCCGGACCAATAGGTTTCTTCATTTAACTGAATCTTTTCCTCCCCGTATTTACCAAAAACCATGGCACCAATTCTCCCATTCCCCACAGGTAAAGCGTCTTCCCATTGCTCCGCTGGTTGATTGTACCACATCAACGTTGCTGGATCAATGGATTTATCCAGCTTGGCATTTTCGATTGGGGCTTCACCACAGGCCACCATTAGCAGGCTGAGCATAAAATAGGCTAATCTTAATGATGCTTTCTTATTCATTTTCTGATAATTTGAAAGACGGGAGTCGGATTAGCTTAAGCCTTCTTAGGCATGGCTGATCTAAACATGACCGCAGCAGTATAAATAATTACGACAATTACGACCCAACGCAGGGTATCAAGCGGCAATGATTTCACCACAAAAGCAGCAATCAATACCGCAATAGCACCCGGAATGGCCATGGACACCGCCGCTTTTCTATTGTAAGCTCCTTCCTTGATAAACTTCGCTGAGGCGGGCGGCATTAAAAAGGCACAAGACCCCATCATGATGGGAAAGGCTACCAGCGGGGACATTCCCAATGCATAGACTAGCGCCATACAAGGGGCATACAGGCCTATTCCAACCGTCATGAAAGCACCCAAAATAAAATTGGCGCCAACGGCCAAGGCTAATTTCCAACCTGTCAGTCCGATCGCTTCTCCGCCACCTTGTATCCATTCCATTTGTCCAGCTAGCATAAAAAATGCAGTAACGAGTAAAGCAAAGCCCATGATGAGCTGAATTTTCGTCACCCCTAGCTTAGCCACTACTCCTGCACCAAGGACCGCACCCGCTGTTGCCGATAATAACATGCTCAATAAAGTAATGGGCTCTACCTCAACAATTTGGATAAATATCAATGCCTGGATTAAAACCGGAATGGTGTTAGCGACGTTTAAGGTCCCTGGCAATACTCGATCTTCGGTCTGCTTGGTAAATTTCAACAAGGCGGTTTGAGGCGCAAAAGCGCCAATGCCCAATACATCAAAAAAATTGACCACAAAACCAATGATAGCAGTTTTTACAAGGCTGACATTTTCCAGTACTTTTTGATGTTTGAGGAAGTCTTGGCTTAGTACGTAGATGAAAAATATTGATAATACCTGTCTCTTATACACATCTGACGCTGCCGACGAAGAGGATAGTG
>CAJXUM010001183.1 GCA_913060855.1 uncultured Lewinella sp.
CTACACTATCCTCTTCGTCGGCAGCGTCAGATGTGTATAAGAGACAGGATAAGGGGTATGGTAGCCAAAATCAAAATCACGCCCTCCTTCCTTATTGCTATTGATCCGATGGAGGGTTTTGGCTAGTGCTTTGGCATCAATCTCATACGTTTGTTCGTACTTGCTATGGTATAAATAGTCCAATGCTTGGTGCAGATTCTGACGATCTTTCAAATAAGCACCACTGATAAAAAGAGGGATAATCGCAAAGCTGGTAATGGCGATAGCCCAAAGGAATTTCTGCGCTAGCTGCTGCCGCAAAAAGGCAAAGTCGTGTGCGAGTTCATTGATATGAATGACAAATAGAACCAGTGGCGTGAGCATTAAAAACCCACTACCTAAAGCTAAAATGGCGATGACTGAGAGCGGCAGATAAGGTAAAAAGATCAGGAAGAAATAAAAGGTATAGGCAAAGGTGCTAGCCCGACCAATGAAAAGCCCCAAGCGGTAAGGGACATTAGATAGATTCGGTAAGCATAAGAATATTCCATTCAAAACAGCTAAAACATAGAAGGAAGGATCAGCAAAATCACCAAAAACGCCCGACCCGTAAGAATAGCGAAAGCCAATGAGTCCGTTATTGAGGGCAAGGCCCAGCAAAGGAAAGAGAATGGTGATGGGAATCTTCCAAGCTAAGGCATAAGGTTTCCACTTTTCGGCTTTATTGACCGATATCACATAAATTCCGCGGATCAAAAAGAATAAAAACAGGACGGTACCCATGATGATACCTAGGATCACAACATGCTCCATAAACTGATGGTCCACCGGCCTCCAAAATGGCATTATAAGCTGTGAAAATAGATACCAGGAGAAAGGAATCAGAACAGCATATAAGAAGTTACTGCCCGCTCGTTGCTTCTCATCCATCGGTGTAAAGTGATAGACTAAAATGAACAAGGCATAGGCAAGAGTTGGCATCACGAAAGTACCTACATACAATAATAAGTGCTCTGGAAATAACCATTGCGGAATATTGAATGGGATAATTAGATCAATATTATTACCGTAGAAATAAAGGAATAGGATGTAAGTCGGTAAAACCACGAGCGCATAAAGCGGAGAAACCTCACGTTTTTTTGACAACAAAGAAGCGGTATAGACCAAATTGGCGATGCCTAGGAAGATCAATAAACCACCATATACTTTCCAGTAATACAAGTTGGTGCCGGTCAGCATGCTATTGATTACTTGGTACTTGGCGGCCAATAAGGAAAATAGTACCAAGAGCGGAGCCGTATTGATGAGCAAAAGCCATTTGGGATTAAGCAAGTTCTTCATGGGGTTGATTTTGGGAGCTTAGGAGAAATTGAAATCCGAGATAAATGAGGATGAGGAAGGATAAATATACGAATGCGCCTTCGGCCTCATGCAGCCAGGGTGGGGGACTGGCCAAAAGGTTTAGTTTAGGTTGGTGAAGGAAAACCGAAAACAAGATTCGGGTCGTATTCACGAAGAGGGTAAATAAGTATGAGAGTAACAGCAGTGCGGGGAGGAATAATAGCGTTTGATACCCTTGTGAGATGGATCGATAACTGGAAAAGGCAAGCATTACGAAACAAAGCGCGAAAAAATTGAAGCCAGCGCAGGATTTATCAATCACTATGGCTAGGTGGTTATTCACATATCCTTCTCCTGGGATAAATACGGAAGCGCTGCTAGTGGCCAAAGCGACCAAATGACTAATGGGTTGTAAAAAGAGCCATAAATCGGGAAGCGCAGCTTGTCGGTAGACTAGCTTAAGCCCTATAAAAAGGATTCCCGCTGCAAGGAGGAAAAACTGATGTTGTTTAGTGGTTTGGGGCATCTAAGAGCTACTTGTACGCGTTTGAAAATCCGAAAGGGGGCGTTTTACTTGACAGAGCAAATTACTACTTTCCAGTGAGTTAGTCAATGGGGCCCTATTCTAGCAGCTATTTCTCATGTGAAGGCGGAAATACCAATTTGGAAGGCGGAATCTAAGTTGGGCGAGGGCCATTTTCCTACTTCTGACTTCCGACTTTCCAAGATCGTTTCGTTCATTTTTGCTACCGTTTTAAACGCAAATATTATAGGAGAATAGGCTATTATTCTAGTCTTGATTGCGTCTTTTCTTTTTCTAGTTCTTCAGCCAAGCGTTTTGCTTCTGTAATGATAGATGTGGGATAGCCTGCGATTTCTAAAATCTTGATGGCATTTTTCTTTTCTAAAGCTCCTTTGCGCAACTGATAGTCAAAAGAGAGGGTTTCATTTTCAATACGTTCCTGAAAATAGTAGAGGTCATAAGCTTGCGTGAGCAATTGCGTGAGTTCGATATCATGTGTAGAAACCAATACGATATGATTGCCTCGATTAAGGTATTCTAGTATGGCTTTGGCGGCACTAACTCGTTCGATGGTATTGGTCCCTTTAAATACCTCGTCGATGGTGAATAAGAGCTGGATATTTTGTTGTTCGGACAACTCAATCAGGCTACCAATGGCATTTACTTCTTCCATGTAATAACTCTTGTCCATCATCAAGTCATCCCCGATCCTAATGGAGGTGGCCAAGCCGAAAAATGGGATACGACAGTATTGGCTAAAGGAGGTATTCAGGGCTTGGGCAGCAATGATATTGAGATTGATGGCCTTGATGAAAGTGGATTTGCCCGACATATTGGAGCCAGTCAATAATAGACTGTGCCCCTGAAGGTGGAGATCGTTTGCTACGCATTCCTTGAGCAAAGGATGATAGAGTGACTTGAGCTCAAATTCTTTTTGGGGTGCAATAAAGGTAGGTGTACAGTAATGAGGTAGGCCAACTCGCAAAGAGGCGATGGAAAGCGCTACATCCAATTCTCCAATCAAGAGGAAGAAGTCATCTAATTGAGTTCTAGCGGCTTTTATTTCATCTATCACCTGTCTCTTATACACATCTCCGAGCCCACGAGAC
>CAJXUM010001184.1 GCA_913060855.1 uncultured Lewinella sp.
ACGCGCAATGGCCGCTGCTCCCGCCGAATAATCCCCTCCAAATGCATCAGGCAACTCATGTCCCCGGCCGTGATGACCTCGGCACCTTGCTGGCTATGATCGGCGATTCGATCCTTCCCCATCTTGACAGATACCGCTGACTCCGTTACGGCAAAGGTGCCGCCAAAGCCACAGCATTCATCCTTGCGATCGAGTTCGACAAGTTCTAAGCCTTTCACCATTTGTAATAGCTGGCCGACTTTCGAATAGGGAGTGCCCATGCGCTCAGACCCCTGGCCTAGGCGCAATCCCCTAAGTCCATGGCAACTTTGATGAAGGCCTACCTTATGAGGGAATTCCGCCGATAGGGACTTAATTTGAAGCACATCTAATAAGAACTCGGCAATGTCCAAGGTGTTTTTTCGAAGATGTTGTACCGCAGGTGTTTGCTCAATTGTATCGTAATGTTTGCGGACGTGATAGGTGCAACTACCGGATGGTGCTACGACATAATCGAAGGATTGAAAGGTATTGATAAAATGATGATAGGTGGCTTCACCTTCCCGTTCACAACCGGAATTGGCCATCGGTTGACCACAGCAGGTTTGTTGCATGGGGTAAGTGACCTGGCAGCCTAGTTTTTGTAGCAGCGCAAGTGTAGCCCTACCCACCTTGGGATAGAATTGATCGATATAGCAGGGGATAAAGAGGCCGACCTTCATTTATAATCCGTGTTTTTCGCCCATGTTTTTGATAAAGGTATACCCCCGTTCGGCCATGTCCCAAGGAGCGGAGTATTCTCGCCACACATTGATAGCATTAGCAAAATCGGGATCGTTACGTGTGAAAGCTTCGATGGTGAGCCAGCCTGGATAGTTGTGTTTGGCTAGGGCTGCAAAAGTCTCGTCCCATGGATTGTGGCCATCACCAGGTGTACCTCTGTCATTTTCACTGATATGTACATGATGGAGGAGGGGCGCTGCCAGATCGATGGCGTCTTCAATTCCCTTTTCTTCTAGATTGGCGTGATGGGTATCATACATCACTTTTACGTGAGAATGGTCGACTAAGTTAGCCAAACCCGTCACTTGTTCCATCGTATTGCAGAGGTAGCATTCAAAGCGATTGATGGCTTCCAAGGCCAGCACAATGTTGGCTTGTGCCGCATAATCGCCAGCCTTTCGCAAAACCTCCGCGCTACGCTCGTACTCTATGCTTTGAGGTGGCTTTTGCGTGAAGGTGGCAAAAGCGGAGTGGAAAGGACCACACATGAGGGTAGATTCCATATCTGCTCCTCGATCAATGGCCCACTTGAGCTGATCGAGGGCTTTTTCCCGTACGGAGGCCGAATCACTTACCGGATTATGCTCGGCGCCTACGGCAAGGCAAGGATTTATTTCCAAACCCAAAGCTTTGGCCTGCTCTCCAATACGTTTATAAGCGGCGTTATCAGCCGAACCCATGGAGCATTCGATACCATCGTATCCAATTTTTTTTAATCGTTCCATGATGGGTAGCATGTCATCTGATACGATGGCTGACCAAACTAATAGATTGAATCCAATTTTATTTTTCATGCTGTCTTTTTGTAATTATTGAGCCGTAATATCGGCTTGAATAGCTTGCATGAGCGCAAGCACATTATTCCAAGTATCAGGGTTTTCAAGTGTCGCATTGGGAAACATACAACCATCCCAACAGATGTGCTGGATATTATTTCTCAGTTGACCGTTCTCATCCAATAACCAGTAGCGCGCACATTTTACTACATCTAATTTACCATCAGCTGCATTGGCGGGGCAATGGCGACCTGTTTTATCGTGTGATCCACTGCCGAAAACGGTTCCATTACTTTGCGCCACGTGGAAATCGATCGTCCACGGAGCTAGCGCTCGGGTCATTTTCCCGTAGGCCTCCCAGAATTCTTCTTCCGAATGCGCTTTACCTACCAATGCATACTCATCGGCATTATAACCCAAGAGAAAGAGGTAAGTATGTGCCAAATCGGCTTGAAAACCTAATTGCTCAGGCATGCCCACCTCTTCCATGAGCTGGAGGTTGTGGTGCCAGGAATGCATATTAGCCCAGCATATCTCACCTTCTGCCGCCAGTCGTTCTCCATAATCACCTGCTACTTTGGCTGCTTCTTTGAAAGTATTGACGATCTTTTTGCTGTTTTCAACCGGATCTTCGGCCCAATGTGCTGGCGAATCGGCAGAATCGATACGGATAGCACCATACTGTCGAACGCCATGTTCTTTCAATAGCTGAGCGAAAGCACAGGTCTTCTTTACCTTTTCTACGAAGCGCTTACGCTCCTCTTGGCTGCCCATCGCTGACCCTCCACCAGTACCTGGCCAGATTGGCGCACCTACAGAGCCAATTCGGAGGCCCTTCTCTTGCATAGTATCGGCAAATCTCAGGATACCATCTCGATCCATATCAAGGTCCACATGTGGGTCCATTAAATTGAGGTCTATACCATCAAACCCACTACCATTCACTGAAGCATTTTGAGTGAGTGCGATCATTTGATCGAGTGAAATGATAGGTTCTGATCCCGGGCCTTTTCCTACAATGCCGGGCCACATGGAATTGTGTAATTGTATCATTACTTTGGCTATTAATTATTTAATAATGGGCGCATCACTTTCTCTACATAAGCACCTGCATTCAAGGTCACCTGATCCGGATTAGTAATGGCTTCATCGCATTCATCCTCTACAATAATCCAACCTTCAAAATTAGAATCCCGCAATTCTTTGGTGATGGCATCCATGTCGATATTGCCTTCACCGAGTGCGGCCCATCTACCATCTGTGTACATATCCTTATAGTGGACACAGTTGACCAGCGATTGGTATTCCCGAATAATGGCTAGGGGATCCATCCCGCCCTTGGCGATATGACCAATATCTGGTGTATATTCTGTCTCTTATACACATCTGACGCTGCCGACGAAGAGGATAGTG
>CAJXUM010001185.1 GCA_913060855.1 uncultured Lewinella sp.
CGTCGGCAGCGTCAGATGTGTATAAGAGACAGCTTCAATAGTTTTAAACGCTACGATTATATTTCCAAAACGAGCCTGGGCGAAATGACCGGTGAAATATTAATTGAGGAAGCCCTAAAAATGATCGCCGAAACGCCTTTTTCTAAATGAAATCATCCTAAAAAACACTAGTACATGAAATGGATAAAAATCATAGGTCTCATTATTGGCTCGATCCTTCTTCTTCTGGGGGGGCTATGGTTTCTCTTTGTGGCCAAAAGCCCTTCAAAGTCGATCTCCCTCGAAAATTACTACGCCTATGACAAGGAGTTGCCGCTAAAGGATTCCATCCATCAGGTTTTGGACACGACGGATTTCACTTTATCTTATGTGACATTTCAAAGTGTACACAATCAACAAGTGACCAGCCTACTGAGTATTCCGAAAACAGGTCAGCCCCCCTACCCTGTCGTCATCCTGATGCATGGCGTCGGTGATCGAAAAACAGTAGATTATGTAGAAGCGGGTAACACACTATTGACACAGGCAGGCTACGCCGTCTTACGCCTCGACACCCATAATCATGGCGATCGTAAAACAGATGATTATGATTTCGACCTCCGAAAGGGGCTAAAGTACTGGACTCGAAATACCATCACACAAACCGTATTTGACCTGCAGCGTGCCGTGGATTTCTTGGAGACCCAACCTGCTATTGATGCGGAAAGAATCGGATATTATGGGATTAGCCTCGGCGGAATTATTGGGACTATCTTTTGTGGATTGGATGATCGGGTTAAAGCACCTGTCATAGCGATAGCAGGTGGAAGTCTTCATCTCCTTTTTGGCAAAAACGCACTAGACCAAGAAGTACAGGATTATGTAAGCGTGATCGATCCCATCAATTTTGTAGAAAAGATCGCTCCCCGCCCACTGTTGATGATCAACGCCGAAAATGATGAAGTGATACCGCCCCTTACTAGTAAATTGCTATTTCAACAGGCCAAAGCACCCAAGGAAATTATTTGGTACCCTACTACGCACAAAACGGTACCCCTCGAAAAGGTTTATCAAGATGGAATTGATTGGTTTGATAAATACTTGAAGGATGAAAATTAAGCTCAAAAAGATCGGCAAGTATTTACTCTTTTTCCTAGGGTTCCTGCTCCTTTGGGCTTATTTCTATGTTATTCTCCCCATCTGGGGCATTCCTTTTAACGGGCCTAGACACGGTTTGCCTCCCCTCACGCCAGCCTGGGCTTTAGAAGCTTGGCTTTGGGAAGATGATGTCAATACCGCTGCTTATGTCGATACTTTATTAGCGGGCTATGCCGAGCATGACATTCCCATCCGTACGATAATGATAGATAGTCCTTGGAGTTTACGCTACAATGATTTTAGTGTAGATGAATCCCGTTACCCAGCACCTGATCAGTGGTTTAAAGGCTTACAGGATAAGGACTATCGCGTAGTACTTTGGATGACGAGCATGATCAATAGTCATAGTAAAGATACCGAGATAAAAGAGGGGGGAGAATGGTTTGATGAGGCACTAAAAAAAGGATATCTCATTGGTCAAGATAACCAGATCAAATGGTGGAAGGGCAAAGGTGGTTTTATAGATTACACGAATAAAGCGGCCCAGGAATGGTGGCAAAATCGCCAACAGCAATTATTCGACTGGGGTATTGATGGCTGGAAACTCGATGGTACGGCCACGCTTTTCAGAAGTCAGCTAGGTCCACTTCCCTTCTTTTACCAAAAAGGAGCTAGCGGCTGGCTAACGACTCGTCAATACATGGACTTATACTATCGCGAGGAATACCAACATGGACTCCGCCAAAACCCCGAATTCGTGACCCTGGCTCGGTCCATGGATCGCGGCTACCACCCCGAGGGCTTCGCCCCCATCGACGCCTCTCCCGTCAATTGGGTTGGCGACCAGGAACACAAATGGCTCACCGAAGAATTGCTGGCCGAAGACGAGGAACAGCAAGATATTGCCTTGGCTGGCGTACAAGGTTTTGAATCCGCCATTGATAATGTGCTTAAAAGTGCGGCCAAAGGATACAACATCATTGGTTCTGATATCGCTGGCTTTTCTGGTAAGACTATTCCACCGAGACTATACATACGATGGACACAATTCTCGGCTTTTTGTGGCCTATTCCTCAATGGAGGGCATGGCGACCGGGCCCTGTGGAACAGAACGGACGAAGAACTCCGAATCATACGCCAATATACTTGGCTACACCAAGAATTGATCCCTTATATCTATCATTATGTGGTAGCGGCTCATCATGGAGGAACCGTTTTGCAACGTCCGATTCAGGGCAAATACCATTATCTATTTGGGGAATCACTACTCATTGCTCCCATTTACAAAGATGAGCTCAAAAACAAAGTACAACTTTCACCAGGCAAGTGGCGCTATTGGTTTGATGACCGATCGACCATCCACGGAGAAACTACTTTTGATCAAACTTTTCCCCTGGATGAATATCCGGTCTTTATCAAGGAAGGGGCGATTATTCCCATGGATATTCAAAGAGACTATACGCAGCTAGGTGATACCAGTTCACAAGATTATATCACCTACTTAATCTATCCGGATATCTCTAATCAGTTTACGATCTATGATACAGAGACGCAGGCCGAAACAAAGTTACAACTGGACAGAACGGCAACAGCCATATCCCTACAATTCAGTGGTAAAAAAATCTCTCATATCTTGCGCATCCACCTGGAACAGCGGCCAAGCCAAGTTTTACTAGATGGCCAGGTCATTCCCGCCTACGAATACGATGAAGTCAAGCAGAAACTCATTATTACAACCAGCATTTATGAAGATGGGCAGTATCAAATCAATTGGTCATCTGGGGCTACCCAAAAACCACAGCAATAATAGACTTTATCTAAACTCTGTCTCTTATACACATCTGACGCTGCCGACGAAGAGGATAGTGTAGA
>CAJXUM010001186.1 GCA_913060855.1 uncultured Lewinella sp.
CTATCCTCTTCGTCGGCAGCGTCAGATGTGTATAAGAGACAGCCCTTAGCCACATGCGTCGTTCTACGCTTTCCTTCAAAACGTCGAATGTATTGATAATCTCCGGTCTTGTATTGATGAGTCAAGCCCCATTCCAAAGCACCGAAAGGTTCTTTTTCAGTGTCCAAGGAACGATTCAAGCCGATAGCATGCGGCGCTCCTTTGATGACAGACCTGATTTCAAAATTGATGCCATCAGGTGCCCATTGGATGGTATTTTTTTCGGGCCCATCGGTCGTGATTAAAGAAGCTATCCCTCCATCATGATGCCATACACATATCTCATGACCACTATTTGAAATTGGATTGTAAGGGGATTTCACGTAAGGGCCAAGCGGATTATCAGCGATGGCTACACCGTGTCGTATTTGGCGACCACCGAAGGTGATTTCTTCTCCCATCTGTTCTCCTTTGTAGTACAAATAGAACTTGTCATTGTAAAACAACAAACAAGGATCGTGCACCTTATGGCTATCAAAGTCTCCCTTTTTGATCACACTGAAACGGTTCTGCTCTTCCCCTTTCCAAACCCCATTGTCGGCAGGACTCAAGATCGGTTCTTCGCTTTTAGTCCAGGGACCATGAGGAGATTCAGCCCAGGCTAAACCCACCTGGTTTTTCACCCTAACAACATAGGGCGATTTTACGGTTTGGTAGGTCAAATAATACTTGCCTTCATGTGCTAAAACTTCAACAGTAAAAACCGAACGATCATCATAGGCTCCTTTCTCGCCTCTTGGCACCGCTAAGCCTTCTTCTTTCCAGGTCCAACCATCAACAGAGGTCGCATACCAGATATCGCAGCGGTCCCAAGGGAAGACCTTTTCATTTTCGATATCGCCACCGAAACCCTGTGTTGGTCCTTCACTTTTGGTGTACCACACAAAGTACTTACCATCCACCTGGATTACGGCGCTGGGATCTCTTCGTACAACCCCTTCTTCATAGGCTAGATCTCCCTTCAAGTCATGAACCTTGAATTCACCAAACCATTCATTGCCTAATTTAGGCCAGGCTAAGGCTCGTTTTGAGGCAGCACTCAATTTATCTCCATTGGTAATGCCTAATCGATCTAAATCTTCGGCAGTATATTCTTCCATGGGTTCTTCCGTTTTTTGTATTGCTGTCGTATCGCAGCTCGTAGTTAGCTGGATCACGATGGCCAAACTTAATACCTGGACTAAGCGGGACCATAAGCGGATGTCATGTTTGTATGTTTGCATAATCGTATTGTATTGATGATGAAGTCGTTAACTTTTACGCTATAAAAAGCCCAGGCAAAAACAGAGATAAGCTGGGAAATAAGGTCACCAGAACAAGCACTAATAAACTGATTAATAAGAACGGCAGGCTCGCTTTACTCACTTCGCCGATAGAAACCTTGCCAATACTCGCCGCTACAAACAGGCAGACTCCCACAGGAGGGGTCGTCAAACCGATCATCAGGTTCAGGACTGCTATCACTGAAAAATGAACTGGATCAACTCCTACTGTCATCGCAACTTGCAAAAGAATAGGGAACAAGATGAGTAGCGCGGCGATAGTTTCCATAAAAGTCCCCACAGCAATCAAAAGCAGATTGATCAAGAGCAATACCAGGTATTTGTTATCTGTAAAAGCTAGTATCTCGCTCGAGATCAGTTGTGGTAATCGCTCCGTAATCAAGATCCAGCCAAATAAGTTGGCAAAACCCACCAATATCATCAGGGAAGAAGCCGTTTTCATAGAGTCCAATATGACCACCTGAATATTCCGAAACGTCAATTTCTTATAAATGAATAGCCCAATGAATAGGGCATAAATAACCGCAATAATAGAAGCCTCCGTAGGCGTAAATACGCCCCCAATAATGCCAAAGAGAATGATGGCTGTCATTAACAAAGCCCAGAAGGTATCGATAAATCCCACCGCCACTTGCTTCAAAGTACTCCTAGGATGCTTGGGATATTGCTTTTTTACCGAAATATAATAGGCCACCAGCATTAACCCCAACCCCAATAGGAAACCTGGAATTGCTCCTGCTAAAAAGAGTTTTCCTACCGACAAGCCACTTAATGTAGCCGCAATAATCATGGGTACACTAGGAGGAATCATGGGACCAACGGTGGAAGAAGCTGCGGTTACGGCACAAGAGAAGCCAGCGCCATAGCCTTCTTTTTTCATCGCAGGAATCATCACCGCACCAATACTCGCCGTATCGGAAATAGCCGTACCAGAGATGCCAGCAAAAAGCATGGAGGTACCAATATTCGCCAGTGACAAGCCCCCTCTGATATGCCCCAACAGGTGATTACAGAAGTTGATAATCTTTTCGGTCAGCCCGCCTTGGTTCATCAAATTACCAGCTAGTATAAAACCAGGTACACTCAACAAAACAAAGACATCGATCCCCGAATACATTTTCATCGGTAGGATGATCAATGGAATTCCAGCTGCTAATACATAAGCCAGGCAAGCCAGTCCCAGTGAAAAAGCAATCGGGAATCGCAAGACCAAGCAAAGCGCAAAAACAAGAATGAGTAACCAAATCATGTGCGCTGTTTTTTAAGCTGTTTACGAGTAGCCAGGAAGGCAAAGTAGCTGATGGAAGCCCCCATGATAAAGAGACTACAAAAAGCCGTAGACATCCTGATTTTCATACTCGGTGAAGTTTCTCCATACCCTTGCATCATAAAGGGCACTGCATATATGGCGATGATCGCAAAAAGAACAAGTGTCAATAGCGGTATTAGGATAGAAAGTAAGCGTTGGCCCGCGGGAGGCAGTTGGTCATAGAATAAATCTAGGTGTACAAAGTAGTGATGTTTAAAGGCCAGGCCAGCAGCGAATGAAATCGCATAGATGAAGAAAAGGCGTGAAGCCTCTTCTGTCCAGGCGCTGTCTCTTATACACATCTCCGAGCCC
>CAJXUM010001187.1 GCA_913060855.1 uncultured Lewinella sp.
ACGAGATCAGCCTCGGTCTCGTGGGCTCGGAGATGTGTATAAGAGACAGACTCACGCCTGAATCGGAGGTATTACCAGGCATTACCCGGAAAAAGGTAATCGAGCTAGCTAAGGAAAAAGGAATGGAGGTTGTCGAAAGGAAGATTTCATTAGCTGAAATATACCAAGCCAAAGAGGCTTTTATTACTAGTTCGATTAAAGGGGTGCTGCCTGTTACTACTATTGATGATCAAATGATTGGAGCTGGTAAGCCGGGGCCTTTGAGTCAACAACTGGGTGCTGCTTTTAATGCATTGGTAGCGCAGTATGTTGATGGATCAGCTAGTAAGATTTAATTCCAAGTTCGCTCCTGTGATAAAGGCGATCCTGCCATTTACTATATACAGATGGCCTACTTGCATGCACAAATTTCGATGGTCAAATGTTCGACCTATAAGTTATAATTGCTTGGTGTCTGTCTTACACAGGCACCAAGCATATGTATAGGACCAAGCCAATTATATTTCTTATCCCCTCCAATGCATACCTACCGTAAAAACAGCCGTAAAAGGGGAGGCAATTGGATTATGATCTATACGGTTTATTTGAAGAATAGGAATCTTCTGTTAATTTTACTCTGCAACACCTAAATATCTGTCTGAGAACTATGCGGGATATAGTGTTTTAATAACTATTTTGCCAGCATCTATCTAATACTAGGTAAAAACCTTGACAATGTCAATCACGCAAGAAGCAGAAAAATACGTTACCAATTTATTGACTGAGCAGCTAAGTGACTCCCATTCTTATCACAGTTTGGATCACACGATGAGAGTAAGGGATGCTTGCCTTGAGATTGGTAAAGGTATGGAACTAAAGGAAGAGGACCTGGAGGTACTAGAACTGGCGGCCTTGTTTCACGATACAGGTTTTATAGCCCAATATGATGGTCATGAGGAGGCGAGTCATAAAATCGCGCTAGATTTTCTAACGGCTCAGGAGTATAAGCATAAGAAATTGGATAAGGTGCTAGGCTGTATTGCTATCACAAAGATGGGAGTGGAACCCAAAAACCAATTGGGTGAAATCATGAAAGATGCGGATTTGACCAATTTGGGCCGAGCAGACTACCTGGAAACACTGGCCGATCTGAGACATGAGTGGGAAGTGATATTGGGACAAAAGCACTCAGATAAGGATTGGTACCAATTAAATAGGTCCTTCTTAAAAAGTCACAGCTACTATACGGCCTATGCCGAAAAACACTTTGGCGCTCAAGTAAAAGAGAACCAAAAGGTCTTAAAGAAACTAGCCCAAGCTGAAAAAGGAAATATGAAAAAGTCAACTAAACCAAACAAAGCTGCTAAACCTGCACCAACTAGTATCACAGGAAGTCGTAGTGCACAAATGATGTTTAAAACTGCTTCGCGTAATCACTTGGATTTAAGTAGCTTAGCAGACAATAAGGCCAATATTATGATTAGTGTTAACGCAGCTATAGTGACGTTTGCACTACCTGTAGCTTGGTCTTATATAAGTACTTACGAATACTTATTGTTTCCATCTATTACCTTATTGATTACTTGCCTGGCCTCCATGGTATTTGCCACCTTGGCTACGCGCCCGATCAAAATGATAGGGTTTACGGACGAAGAAAAAATTAAGTCTGGACAATCCAACCTTTTCTTTTTCGGTAACTTTTTCAATATGAGTTTTGATGAATATCATCTCGGAATGCAACAGACGATTGAACAAGAAGACCGCCTAGAAGGAGCCATCATGCGAGATCTGTACTTCCTGGGGCGTTCTCTAGGTCGCAAATATAACCAACTCAGAATCTGCTACAATATATTTATGATAGGAGTCATTCTGACTGTAATCGTCTTTATGATAGCTTTTAATGTTTTGGGAGCCTAAGTATGTATACTTACACTTAGGGCTGGTAAATCATCCTTACCCAGTGGACACTTGTACTATCGGCTTGAGCTATTTCCAAGCGAACCCACCAAATGCCGGTCTGTAAACCTGGATAATCAGAAGGATTAATGATGATTTGATGTCCTCCAGCGCTTAATCGATCCGTACTATTTGAACTATAAATTTGCCCTATTCCATTGTATAGGTTATAGCTTACCTGAGCAGCGGTCTGTAACTGCAGTGGAATCGTAATTTCTCTATTGAAAGGATTCGGATAAGCATTTCCAATAAGTACTTCCGGCTGTTGACTAGGAGAATCAGAGAGATCGGATAGGCAAGTCCCAGCAGTATTTTGACAATACAAGCGACTTGTCAAGCTACAATCCAGCACAAAAGGATTGGCTTTGCCATCTTGATACTCCGCAATTTTCCAGGTTCTACTCCATTCTTCCTCATCTACGGGGTCCTGGTAATGCCATCTACACAATGTTTCCATTTGTGAACTGAAAAAATTGGGATCAGCAGCTTGGGCTTCTGAGCGATAGATGGTATAGAAGTAGAACATGGCACGCGCTATATTGCCTTTATGCGCCTCTGGCGGCTCGAAAGCGCCATTTCTAAACTCGCTATAAGCATCAATATTACTGGTAGGCGTACTATTTCTAAATTGATCCAGGTAATACCAGCTTTCGGTATTCTCATCAGGAATATCAGCAAAAGCGAAACTGCCTCTCACCTGATTGACATCGACTCGGGTAGGGAAGAGATGATGCATATTAGCACGTGCGGGCTCCTCTGACGCTCCTTTTGATTGTGGATAGGTATGCTCTGTATTGATACCTGCCCCGTTCATATAAGCCGCTATGGTAGGGTCTTCCGTTGGGTCTAGGTAAACTTTATAGCCTGTATAGACACAACGTAGGCTATCATTTACTTGATCAATTCGGCCAAATAGCGAGTCGCGTGATGAGCCATAAGTAGGCACAAAACTGGGCGTATATTGCGATTGGATGGCTTCGAGGAGTTCATCTCCTGAGAGGTCCGGAA
>CAJXUM010001188.1 GCA_913060855.1 uncultured Lewinella sp.
CGAGATCAGCCTCGGTCTCGTGGGCTCGGAGATGTGTATAAGAGACAGCTTCCACCACCAAAGATTGCTCAAACAAAACCTGTACAAAGGCGAGTAGAAAGAGGACATCGGTACCGGGCCGTATAAAATGATGTTGATTGGCGAGTTGGGCCGTCTTGGTTTTTCTAGGATCAATGACGACTAATTGCCCTCCTCGCTTTTGTAAAGCCTTTAATTTACCTTGAATGTCGGGTGTCGACATGATGCTACCATTGCTGACTAGCGGATTGGCACCCAACACCAGGAAAAAGTCCGTTCGCTCCAAATCTGGAACAGGAAACATAGCCTGATGGCCAAACATCTCTCCATTGACAAACATCTGAGGCAGCTGATCGAGCGAATGGGAAGCAAAACGATTTTTAGTACCCAAGGATTTAGCAAATTCAAAGAAGAACAAGGCCGTACCCGTATTGTGCACGCCGGGATTGCCCATATAAAGGCCTAGTGCATCATTCCCGTATTGTTGGCGTATAGCATTGAGCTTTGTCCCCACCTCCTCAAAGGCTTCGGCCCAACTGATTCTTTTCCATTCCTTGCCTTCGCGCCGCATCGGATATTTCAGCCGATCGGGATCATTATGGATATCTTGTATGGCAATTCCTTTCGGACAAACATGCCCTTGGCTATAAACATCCGCTTGATCTCCTTCTACCTTGATCACCTTTGTGCCTTGGGTTTCGATTCGTAATCCACACATGGCTTCGCAGAGGTGGCAAGTTCTAAAATGTACCTGGGTATCGATGGGCATTGTTGTAAGGTTGTAAGGTGTCAAAAAGATTACTTAATGTAATAAATCGCAGTTGATTTAGGACTCAGTCGGTACTGGAATAGGGTTTTCAGGTGCATACTCATGAGTGCCGCGTAAGAACTGTCCAAAACGCTCTTTCCCAAAAGCGGGAGTAAAATCACCCGCTTCCCACGCAATTTTGCCCCCAATGATTACCATTTCAACCACCTCATCATTTCTATTGACCAGTCGATCACAGCCTTCCAAGAAAGGGGCAGTGTGGTAATCGTGTACGCTATCGCTTAGTTTATTCGGATCGATGATAGTAATATCTGCCCGCTTACCCGGCGCCAGATGCCCGGCATCAATATTGAAGAAATCGGCATTTTCTTTCGTCAGCCGCCAAACCGCCTTTTCATAAGACATCAAGGGGGCTCCTTTTTCATGCGACGCTTGAACGTAACGAAGTACTCGGATCGGTAAATTGTAGAAGGCCATATTATTGATATGTGCCCCCGAATCAGCAAAGCCTAGGACTACATTGGGGTCATTATAGTGCGGTTGGTAGCGATCGGGATCATGATTGCCGATGGTGGTCTCCCAGAGAATTTCCTTGTCCATTTCCACTACTAGATCCAGAAAGGTATCGACAGGATGCTGCTGCCGCTCCTCGGCAATATCAACAAATGATTTTCCAATCAAATTCGGATCTGGAGCCTTTATTACATAGGCATCCCCAAAGTCTTTTTGCCAAACCTTGGGCGTGAGTTTACTCCGATAATTTTTCTTAAAAATTTTGCGATAGGCCGGATCATTGAGGGTGGTATTTCGTTTTTTTAAATCCTTTGATAGATGCCTGGCCAATTCGCCTGCCGGAAACTCCTCGAAAATAACCAATTCCATCCCTTCGGCATACACGCGAAAGGGTACCGGAAAGGCTTGCATGCGAAAATCTGCTCGTAGCACCTTGTTATAAAAAGCAGAAATAGCACTGACTATGGGGCGAATAAAGGGATCTCCTTTTAAGTCCATCAGCGCAACCAAAGAAGTTTTGAGTGGCTTTCGCCAGAAAAAAGCGGCACTTTGTGTCATATACCAGAAAGCGCCGATGCGGTTGACCAAGTTAGGGACGCCCTGTAGATGTGCTCCTCTTTCACGGACCAGCTGAGTCAAAGCTCGTCGCTCCGCCCCTTTGGCATAAGCCGCTGGCAACAATTTGGACCAGTGTCGACCATCCATTTTATCCCAAGGATTATGCTGCATCGAGATACCGACAAAACCTGCATCCAATGCCTCGCTGAGGAGACTCCCCATTTGTTTGATCTCGCCCTTAGTAGGCCTTTCCTTTTTATCCAGAGAACGATCGATACCCATCACATGGGCTCGAATATCTGAGTGCCCGATAAAAGAGGCAAGATTGGGACCAATCGGGAGTCGGTGGATATGATCAATCCACTCGGAAGGGGTGGCCCATTTTTTCTCATCTTTAAGAATCGGGTACAAAATCTCTCGTGGAAATGCCTCTACCCGCGTAAACATATCGCAGCAATCTTCGACATCTGCATAGATAAAAGAGAGGGAACACCCTCCCAGCATGACAGTCGTTACGCCATGCCGGACCGATTCGCTTAAGCTCGGCGCTACCAAAACCTCTCCATCGTAATGGGTGTGGTTATCGATAAATCCCGGCATGACCCATTTCCCAGCGGCATCGATCACCCTAGTATTGGCAGGAGTCGCTATCTCTGTTGTACTTATTTGCTGGATAATCCCATCTTGAATCAATAGGTGAGCTACCTTAGAAGGCGTTTCTGTTCCATCAAATAGCTGGCCATTCCGTATTAATAGGGTCGGCATATTTTTTTGTTGAAGGTGTATAGTAAGGACAATAATAGGTTCACTCTAAAGATAGCGTTCTATCTGAATTTTTAGGGAAGAAGTCACTTCTCAATCTGTAAACTTCCTAGCATACGTCAACTTAATGCGGTTCTTACTATCTTAGCGGCGATGATAAAAGTGAAAGAAATGAGGCGACTTTGGGTACCGCTAGGAATAATTATAGGAGTGTTGTTTTCGGCATGTGGTGATAAGCGCCCAGCGGCATTAATGATCGCCACAGCTGCTAATATGCCTGTCTCTTATACACATCTGACGCTGCCGACGAAGAGGATAGTG
>CAJXUM010001189.1 GCA_913060855.1 uncultured Lewinella sp.
AGACCTCCACTATCCTCTTCGTCGGCAGCGTCAGATGTGTATAAGAGACAGCATATAAGGGCATGTAGGATTCATTCGACAGGTACATCACAAAACTATCCTGCTCTATTTTCTTTTCTAAATATACCTCTTGCCCCTTTACATTGCCTCCGATTAGAAGACAAGAAGTAAGTAGAATAACAACTAACCGCATCCTATTCTTTTAGGTTCTCTGACAATTTTTGTGTTTTTGAACGTAGGACAAGATCAATATAAAAAAAGGGCGCCGCAAACTGCAACGCCCCTTATTTCTAAATGGACTACAAATAGGATAGGTTAAATAGTTTTCTTTATCTAGTTATAATCAACTAATTGATTTTTCGTTTTCGCATTAAAATTCTCCACCGCCACCAGAATTGCCACCTCTTTCACGTCCACCTCCACGCTTTTTCTTCTGGTTCAATCGGTAGTTAAAGGCTAACAATACCTGTCGTCGGCGCCAGCGATACTGTCCCTCAGAGAAAAAGTCATCTCCAAAGCTGGTGTATCTGCGCAATTGGGTATTAAAGAGATCATTAATACTAAAGGTAACTGTCGCTTTCTTTTTCATGATATCCTTGCTGAAGGCTAGGTCCACATTAGACATAGACCGCCGTGATCCTTGTGTCGTCGTTTGCGGTGCACGATAGTTGAACCGCAATTGAATATCCAATTTTTCTTTAAAGGTCATCATAGAAGTGACGCGTCCAAACCAGCTCAAGTTATCCGCAGATAAATTTGCTCCTACATTATTACCATCTGTTAATGAGCGATAGAAGTTCAAATCACCATTCAAGCGCCACCATTTATAAGGGTTCATACTATAGGTTACCTCCAGGCCATAGGCATTTTCGGTAGCCAGGTTCTGTGGAATCGAATAAGTGTTGCCGACATTGTCGATGGTTCGAATACTCTCAATCACACCCGTAGAATATCGGTAATAGATCGAAGAACTCAAAGACGCTTTGTCCCAGTACTTAATGTGACCCAATTCATAGGAATCCGTAAACTCAGGATCTAGGTTCGGGTTTCCGCCTCTGAAGTTTCTCGGATTGCTATAAGAGAAAAATGGATTCAAGTAATGAAATCGAGGGCGATTAATTCGACGGCTATAGCTAAGTTGCACTGCATTCTGTCCGGGCAAATCATAAGTGATATGTGCCGTTGGAAACAGATTGAAATAACTCCGATCATTCACTTCATTCGTATTGACCAATTCAGTCCGAACATCTGAATACTCCCCTCTTAATCCTAGGAGGTATGAAAATTTGTTGATCTTATTTCCTACAGAGAGATATAGGCCATGGATGCCTTCATCATATATAAAATCATTGCTTAATCCGGCCAAACTTTGCCATTTAGCATCATCAAACTCCTCTACTAAATAGTCATTATCAATATTCCGGATAGATCCTCGATAGCCTGCTTCAAACTTCCCTTCTTTGCCGATTGGATAAACATAATCTACTTGAAACAAGTACTGTCGAACCCCTTCGTCGTTGCTAGAACGTTGCAATAAGTCTGTAGCGCCCGATGCAGTTTGGTCTGCTAGAAAATATTGCTCCAAAAAGTCGGAAGTCTCGACTTCTGCATTTTCCTCATATTGGAAATCAACTGTAAATTCTTCGCCTTTTCTTTCTGTTGTTTTCTTGTAGGTCAATGAATACTGCAAATCCGTTTCATCCTCCTTTTCATCATCCGTACGGCGAGTCACGCGAGTAGGGTTATCGAGACTGGATATAAAATCTTCATAATTCAGGGTAGAGAAATTATCCTCATTGCTCTGTCGTAAAGAAAAAGCACCGGTCAATACACTTTTAGGTGTAAAACTATAGTCCATCCCAAAACGGTAAGTATTAGACCATCCACCCCTTATACGATCACCCGACTCTACTAGGATGAAAGTAGTATCGTTTCTATAAAACTCTTGGTATAAATTTCTATCACCAGGGCTTCGACGATAGCGCACCCCAACATTGGCAAACAGATTGAGTTTAGATTGGCGGTAGTTCAAATTAATAGCCGTTCCAAAATTATCAGGATTTCCCGCATTGATATCAAAGGAGCCATTAAGTCCCGCCTTGTTTTCCTTGCGTAATATAATGTTAATAATACCGGTCATCCCAGCCGCATCGTAACGAGCAGAAGGATTCGTAATTACTTCAATCCGATCGATCAAATTGGCAGGAAGACTACGCAAACCATTCGCATCACCATTACCGACCAAGCCGGAAGGTTTTCCATTGATCAAAATCCTAACATTACCGCGACCTCTCAAGCTTACATTCCCATCGATATCAACAGTTACCGAAGGTACATTATCTAACAATTCAGTTACTGAGTTTCCTCTATTAGCCAAGTCTTTACCGACATTAAAAACACGTTTGTCTAAAGACATCTGCATCGTACTCTTCTCCGCTCGCACCTCCACCTGCGCCAGAACAGTAGCATCTGACTTCAGGCTTATTGTACCTAAGTCCAATTTTCGTTGCCCTTCCGCCAAAACGATATCTTCAATCAAATGAGGCTTGAATCCAATAAACTCTACCATGGCATAGTATGTTCCAGGATCCGCATCTAAAGCAAACTCTCCTTTTTCATTGGTGACACCACCAGTGACCAAGGCACTGTCTTTCTTAGTAAATAAAGATACTGCAGCAAACTCTAGCACTTCACCACTATCCGATCCCAATACCTTGCCAACGATCGTAGAACGTAGCTCTACCTCAGCGGTTGGAGCAGCAGGTCCCTTATCTTGCGCAAGTAATAGCGTAGCCGAAACAACCAAGCAAAGAATCGTGATTAAAGGTTTGAATGTATATTTCATTATCATTTTTTAAACAGTAGCGTAGAAAAAGTCATCTTGATATAAGCTGTCTCTTATACACATCTGACGCTGCCGACGAAGAGGATAGTGTAGA
>CAJXUM010001190.1 GCA_913060855.1 uncultured Lewinella sp.
CGAGATCAGCCTCGGTCTCGTGGGCTCGGAGATGTGTATAAGAGACAGAAGAGGACCTATTAATAACGTGCTGATCGATGCCATTCGCTTTGGCAGTATCCAGAACTGGGGCGGCGGCTTTATTAGATACAAGCAGACTAACCTTGATAGTAGGATTAGACTGAAAGTGTTCGATGATTTTCTTAGCGTTGCTTCCTGTACCTGAAGCAAAAATGGCAATATGATTCACGAACTACAATTAAAGTTTTAATAATACGATTTTTTGATCATATATACTATTTATACATAAATATTTTTCTGTACAATAGCTATTTCACAGGCTTCCCTAGCCCTTTTGCTTAACCTACTCAATCAAAAGCTAGGTTCGCAAAGCGAAAGTTTCGCCCTCTTTCTCCATAGACCAGCATGTTTCGGCTTCCTGATTGCCGGCATATTTTCGGACGAGTAATCACATCTGCATCTCTGTTAGTAAACAATGGCATTGTCCTCACGCTACCATCAATCCGAACTTCTGAAAGAGATACCACTGAATATCGACCATTATAATTAAAGCGATTGCGCCGATTTCCATTCTGAACTTGTGGATCGAAATTACGAGGATTATCATTATAGATAAAATAAAAACGATCCTTTACCGTAGCCATCGCATAGGAAGAATAATACCCGCCATCATTCATGGTTTCCTGTCGCTTGGGAATTCGGCTAGCCCATTCAACTTCTCCTGTAGGTTTGATATTAATGATTAAAATATCATTGTAGTGGTAGAAGTAGTTGAAACGCGTACTTCTATCCCAATAAGAATAATAAGACTGTTCATATACGTAGTATTGTTCCGCTACCAGCACCGCTCCACCATCTGTTCTCATTATCAATTCGTCCAATGAAAAGCGGTATAATTCTGGCGCACGATTTTCATCTCCTTGCTTTTCATTACGTTCCGCACGCCGCTTCTGTCCATCGGTCATGTTGAAGGTGAGGAATTCAAAATCGAATGCTTTAAAATTGACATTATATATTTCTTTGGTCTTGGCATTCATGCGGAGGAAGTACGTTCCTTTCGTGCTAACGGTTCCTCGCTCGGAGTAAAAGCCAGAGCATACCAAATTACCGTCATTCGCTACCCGAAAAGTTAAATCTGTAATAAACTTGTCCCCCAATTCGATTCGATATTCTTGGGTTTCGGTACCTCCATTCAAATAGGCTAAGACGGTATAACCATAGGTAGGTTGGCCTCTACGCTTGAGTCGATTACGCTCTTGATAAACGACACCTAGTAAATACACATTTCCGTCTTTATCTACTCGGTACTCTTCTATCTCGAATACATCATCGTTGTACGGTAGGGTAATATCTTTAGTCCAAAGTTCTTCCATCTCTTCGTCAAAAACACGAAGGCTAAAGCGCTCTGGCTCATTCTTCTGGTAGGGCAATTGATTATAGATCAGCACTTTTGAGCTATCTCTAGATAAGGCCAAATCAAAACTGCCCTCTTTATACTTATTGCGAGAATCGATTTCCCCAACCTTCACCAGGTCTTTGGAAGGCATCAACCGAGGGCTAATTTTTTGATAGAAAAGGTAGTTTTTCTTCTTGGCTTGGTTATTAAAACTTGTAAACAGGTACAACTGTCCACCTATCTTCACCAAATCCTCAAACTCCCGGTTCTTGTTTTTATACTTTAGGTTGATCTTTTGAGACTTCTTCAATCGCATTTTATCGTCATAGCGTTCTAAGAAAATCTGATCCCCTGCGACCAAACTCCCCTGTCGCAATCGCAATATATTGAAGCCCCATGGGCCAGCACTAACCATTTTAGAAATAAAGGTATTCGCAGGCTCTTTCAACTCCTCCCCCCAACTAATCGTTGCAGGAATATCATCTCTTTGTCCTTGCAAATAGGTGATATTCAACAAGGCAAGCAGGAGAATAATGGCAGTATTTTTCATCATGTGATTCAGGCTTTAAAGCTCAAAGTTACGGTTAACAATTGGTTTGGAAAAATACAAGTGCTTAGGGAGGAGGTGTAATAGTAGGGTGAGGGAGGTACTATCGTACGATATTACTTTAGGGAATTATTGGCTAACTCCCTTACCTCAGGATTATAACAAATCGGGAATCCATTCGGTTGATTAAAGTTACGTAATACCTGTAGATCAACATAAAGGAAGACCAAATGGACAAAAGAAAGACAAATACTAGTCGTTCCTTATTTTCCATGTGACACCTATTCGGCTGGTTATCAATAACACAGCACTGGATGCTTGTTGCAGGTTGGCCAACTCATAAGCCCCCAACTCGCCACAGCTCAATTATCAGCACACAAATAAGAATCAGATCATCGGCCCCTTTTACGTGAAAAAGTTTCGGATGACTTGCGTCTGTTTTATTCTTTACTTTATAGCAGCATATTGAGGCGCATTCGAGGGGTCCATGGTGCGCATAATGCGAATAACCTTATTCTGTTCTTCTAGTGTACCTCGCTTAAAAATCTCAATGATTTCCAAGGCTTTGGTATCATTAAACATTTGGATGATCATCGCATTACGGTAAGATTGATTCACCGTACCAATAGATTCGATCGCTTGGGTGATCAGCGCGCGTCCGCCATCGGCATTACTCCCCATCAAATCAAGTCCTTGTCGATGATAATCATACATCGCCTGTCGGAAAGGCCGCACCCGTGGATTCAATAAATTTTCAATCAACCAATAGCGGTTTCTATTACTTTCCACCGAACGCCATCCAGGATAAGCGGAGGTTGCACTTTGTGGCACCACATTGATGATCTCCTGCGCTAAACGAAAGTATCGCTCTCCACCCAATGTTGAAAACGAATCGTAATCCATACCCATAATAATGTGTACATAAAAGGCTAGAATATGAGATCTGTCTCTTATACACATCTCCGAGCCCACGAGACCGAGGCTGATCTCG
>CAJXUM010001191.1 GCA_913060855.1 uncultured Lewinella sp.
CGGCAGCAAAAATCTGCCTTGTCTAAAATAAAATTTGCTCACTTTCGGCTAATCACGCTTGCCCAAACATGCTTCTAAGACATTTTCAGGAAAAATTTTGCTGAGGATACAATGCATGTATCTCACAATCACAACAATCCTTTTGTTCTCTAACTATTTTGTATACGAGAAGCAGTACAGCTCATAACAAGTTGATTGCATCGCTAAAACTATGCCTGCATCTTCAGCAAACTTCAAAGAGAAGCGGTAGGAGAAAGCAAGAAGTTACCCTGTAGCTTTTTCCGATACTAGGCCCTCAAAACCAGGTATACTTGGCAGTAATTGTGCCGAGATGCATAGCCGATACTATGTATAAATTGAACTGAAAGGAAATGAAATGATATTCCTTCAGGCTATAAAGTAATACCGAAATATAAGCTTTCATAAACACATATATAAACTATCCTCTTTAAAACTGAATCCATGAAAATTTTTTTAACCCTATTCGTAGTTTTACTAAGTTTTAGCCCGAACCTACTAGCACAAGAAAGTCCCAACGAACTGGGCAGCTCTACTTTGTCTTCAGAAGATGATGCTTGCGACGGCAAGTTGAAAATCTCCGCTTTTGGCTCTAATTGCTTACAACAATTGGGAATTAACGCACAGGATCTAGTGAGCGCTGGCAACTATGATCTCAGCTTGATGTCCAGCTTCAGCTCTAATCGATATTACGGTACCAATACATCTCGTTTTGGCATAGGCTATCAAATGACCGAAGCCCTTGGTCTATTTGTAGGAACTAGCACACGCACGATGACCAATAGTCCATTCTACGGATCTTCAGATTCACGCCGACGAACCTCCTCTTATGGACGTTTCGGCTCACGATTTGTGTGGTCCACTACGATAACAGGAGAGATTACTCCTTTTGCCGCTTTCTTTGATGGCCCCATTTGGCAGCAGATCGTGGTAGATTATAATATTACCACCGACTTTGCGGATCGCCCTGAGATTAGTGGCATTGGCTCGATCAATTTCGAAATGCCCTTCCGATCATTCGGTAAGAATTTCAGAGGCTGGTTTGGCGCCTGGAGTTTGATATTTGACAACTTTCCAGATTTTGTATCTGACCGAGGTAATCTCTTCCGGTTCAACAGTGACTTTGGATTGACAGCAGGCATTAGCTTCTGCCTATAACCCCAAATAAAGAGGTGGTAAAGAGTTGCCAGAAGCAGGAAAGCTCAATAAGCTTCTCTTCTTCTGGTAAACTGCTCTTGCTACCAAAACGACAAAGATTTTCTCCTTACCCAAAGATAGCGCCCCCTCGCTATCTTTTTTTATTGGTGGAACTCCCCTCTCATTTTTTTTGTTCTTCTGGAAATAAATGTTGTATATTTGCATCCGCATTGGCTCCGTAGTTCAACTGGATAGAATATCAGATTTCGGCTCTGAGGGTTGGGGGTTCGAATCCTCCCGGGGTCACTAAAGGGCGTAAAAGGGCGTCCATGACTGTAAATAAGCGCAGCATAAGTTTTTGACTTTTAATCATTTACCTCAAAAACCAGTGCTGCGCTTGACTTTTCTAAAAATTGCTTTTTTGTACTCATTTTTGTACTGTCAATATTTAACTATAAATGACAGTAAAATGAGTTATTTAAAAAAAATCAAGTACAGATTGACCTACAATCGTACTGGAATCCTCAACAAAGACGGTACTGCGCTAGTACAAGTCTATGCCTATCAAAACGGAAAATCCAGGTATTTTTCTACCGATGTTTGGGTGCAGCCACAGCATTGGGATAATGCACAAAAGTCGGTACTTCCCTCCCACCCTAATAGTCATATCTTTAATGATAGGATCAGAGAAAAGAAAGGGAGACTCGAAAAATTTGAGTTGCACATGCTTAATCGCTACGGCCATTTTCATATAGATAGGCTAGATGATAGGCAGGTAAAAAAAGACGATTTTCCCTCATTTACTAAGTTTTACGAAGAGCAATTGGAAGATGCCCCTATTAGGAAGGGAGCCAAAAAGAATCAACGTACTACCTATAATAAAATTCGTGCCTTTAGAAAGGAAATTTTCTTTGAGGATCTGACTTATGGATTTGTCACTTCCTTTGACAAATTCCTTAGAAAACAGGGGCTAGGGCTAAATACCATTAATAAGCATCATCGCAATCTTAAAAAGTACATCAGAATAGCCATTCGTGAGGACTATCTTGAGGTCAACCTGGATCCTTATAAGAAATTCAGACCAGCCTCCGAAGAACCGCACCGCATTTTCTTAAGTCAGGAAGAGGTAAATAAAATAGAGAGCATTGAATTTGGGGAAGATGAAAAGAGTTTGGAAAGAGTCCGAGACTTTTTCCTTGCTGCCTGCTGGACAGGTATCCGCTTCAGTGATCTTAATGCCATTAACCTAAATAACTTAACAGAATCCAAGGAAGGTTTAGCACTACACCTAACTGCTAAAAAAACAAGCAAGACATTACGTTTACCACTCTATCTACTCTTTAAAGAGCAATTTAGTGAAATATCTAAGCCAGAGGCATTGTTCCGAAAATACCTCAATCAACGCAAAGGAATGCCAGAGGCACTCAGATCTATTCCGATTTTTGGAGGAATCAGCAATCAATATTTAAACAGGCGCCTAAAGATCATCGCGGAAAAAGTCAATATCAAGAAGAATTTATCCTCGCATGCTGGTCGAAGGACTTTTGCTACAATTATGGCAACGAAAGTAGAGATGCCTGTTCTTCAAAAATTATTGCAACATAGTACCCTAGATATGGTAAGGATCTATGTAAGACTAAGTGATAAGCAAATTATTAATGAACTTCAAAAAGTAAATTGGTAATGGGAGTAAGAGGAAAAGAGAAAAAGATAACGGTCAAATTTGTACCTAACAACTGTCTCTTATACACATCTGACGCTGCCGACGAAGAGGATAGT
>CAJXUM010001192.1 GCA_913060855.1 uncultured Lewinella sp.
ACGAGATCAGCCTCGGTCTCGTGGGCTCGGAGATGTGTATAAGAGACAGCTGCTTTACTAATTTACTCGTCCAAAAACGATTGTCTTTCACAAACTGAATATGGTATACTCCAGCTTGCAATTTTGACAATTGAATTGTTTCATTCAAATTCGGTGAAGCTATTCTCAATACTTCTCTGCCTAGTACATCAAGAATACGTAAGCTTTCAAAAGCTTCAGTCATATTCACTTGTACCTGTTCCTGCGCAGGATTAGGGAATATTTTGATCGAACTGGCAATACCAGGATCAAAAGTGTTACTAATCAATTCAAAATCAGATTCAAAGCGAGGTAACAGCTGATAGCCAGCATCAAATGGGACATCTCCATCTGGATCAAACTGTCCACCGATTCCAATGACATTAAAAGGAGAAGTTGGAATATCAGCTTCTGTGAGGCCAGTATCTCCGTCTAAACGCAAGGTAAAAGTGGTTGTTCCATCAGTAATCTCTGCATTTAATCCACCAGAATCTGTAGTCACTGTTCCCAATGTCACATTATTGATTTTCACCAGTTGCGATTCAGTATCTTCATTCAGTGCAGTTACTACCGTTGGCTCAAATAGGTCGTTACTACTAGAAACAAAAACCAAACTAGAAGGCTCGATTTGTGCCAGGCCTCTAAATTGAGTGATCTCTCCTTGAATAATGATTTCATCCCCTTCAGCCACGGTGTAGCCGAATTCTTCAGTAGGGCTAAAAATACCGATACCGTCGTTGTTGGCATCAATCAAGGTAAACTGCAATCCACCTCCACGTAAATCAACACCGTAAACCACACCTTGTAGCTGGCAAGTTATCCCTAGAGAGTCCACTCGTCCATCCGCATTAACCGTTGTCACAAGCCCAATGCCATAGGCTGGGAAATCAGGATCACCGGGATCTGTACAATCATTGACCAAACCAGGAGAACCCAAGAGTTGGCCATCTCCAGCAAATACACCGGTAGCTTTTGTCGCTGCTTTCCAATTAGCGGCTACATTGTTATCTGTATTTACATCACACAAAATCAAAGACCCTCCATCACCATCGGCATCACCAGGCCAGTCGCCTCCATCATCATAGGCTACCACATCCACTATGTTGCCTAACGCATCTCTAATCTCTATGAGTTCTCCCCCATTATTGAGCGAACCACTCGTCCATTGTAAGGCTGCGGTGTTGAAATTGCGTTCAAAGGCAGCAGAATCTACGGCAAGCACCAAGTAGTCGCCAGGCTGCAATGTAATGGCAGAAAAGGTATAGGTAATACCCGCGTTAAAGCTATATCCTGCTAGATCGATAGCACTATTGTCATTATTAAACAACTCCAAATACTCTAAGCTATCCGTACCTGGATTGTTATACATGATTTCACTAATCACAAGATCTGCTACATCAGTGTCATTATCCTGAATAGCTATGGTAATAGCAGCTCGTAAAGGGTCAATGGCAGCTCCGTCACTAGGAAAGTTTAAATCAATCTGAATAAACTCCAATGATTCGGGCATAATATCATCAATAATCGTCACCGTGACTAGCATCGTATCTGTCTCCACATCTGTGAATTCGACCATAGTGTCATCCGGATAATCAAAATCCTCATCGGTTGTCGCCGTAGAAACGTTTAAGACGCGAGAAAAAACACTGAAAGTACCTGCTCCTCCAGCATCCTTCAAAACCACCCGAAAACTGACCGTCCCCACATCCTCGGTTACTTCCAAATCATCTTCCAATATATAGAACACAGGTCCTTCCAAGCATTCTGAGGTGGCACCAGGATTGGCAAAAACATCAAAATCATTGATATTGATTCCTGCTGCAGTTGAAGCAGCTTGCCAGTTCGCAGCGTCACTATTATCGGCCATGACATCACACAAGACTAGTGAAGCCCCAAAACCGTCAGCCGTCGAAGGCCATCCTCCCCCATCATCATAACGAACAGAATCTACGGTAGTTCCAGCCGAGTCAAGCAATAGGACAGTCTCTCCACCATTACTTAATGAACCACCTGTCCATTGAAAAGCTGGACGTCCAAAATTATTCGTAAACGCAACTGAATCGCCAGAAACCATCACATACTCCCCTGCTCCAAGACTAAAGCCGGGAAAAGTGTAGGTAACGCCACTTAAGCTATAATCCTTCATCTCTACAGCGGTAGAACCTGTATTCAATATCTCGAGGAATTCCAATGAGTCCAATCCCCCTTCTGGTGGGTTATACATAATCTCGGTAATCACCAACCCTGCTGCTACTGTAATAGTACCGAGCATGTCGATAGCGCGATGTGGGTCACAGTGGTAATTATAAAAGCCAGGCTTATCAAATACGAAAGTATAAGACCAAGGAGAATTAGCGGCATCTCCATTGATAAAACTCTCGGGATTATCCGGGTATTCTGCCTGGCTTCCGTTGACATTATGGAAGCCCTCAATTGAAGACCAAACGACGGTGTCGCCAGACTGGATGACCAGGTCTCTAGGACTAAAAAAGTTATTTTGAACCGTTACCTCATGCGTTGTCGCAAACAGGGCGGAAACAAATAAGAATTGAATCAAAAAGAGTACACTTTTTTTCATATTGGCGAATTTTGATGATGTGAAACGCAAATATAAATGAAAATCTTATCTATCAGCTTGTTATGATCTGACAAATCAGTAAAAAAACAGCAGCCTTAAAAAGTACTATTCGATACCAATTCCCAATGCAACTTATGGATAGGCAAGCACACTAAAAAAGGGATGCCATCAAATATTGATGACATCCCTTTCATGGATGAAGAATTATTGGCTTGTAAATTAATTCCCAGTCCAAGCCAATAAATGTTCAAGTACTTAGAGCATGTTTGGGCAACACCATTTGGGCCTAAAACGTCCTTTTTTCGCTAATACTTCGTTTCTTTTTTTGCCCGT
>CAJXUM010001193.1 GCA_913060855.1 uncultured Lewinella sp.
CACTATCCTCTTCGTCGGCAGCGTCAGATGTGTATAAGAGACAGTCAATACGCCAAACCTGGATGCACTAGCTGCAGCAGGAATACGCTTTACCCAGTTTTATAATACCGCCCGTTGCTGCCCCACCCGCGCCTCCTTATTGACCGGCTTATACCCACAACAAGCCGGCGTCGGACACATGGTGAACGACCGAGGAACGCCTGCTTTTCAAGGAGATCTTAGCGACAAGGCTGTTACCATAGCCGAGGCGCTAAAAGGAGCCGGCTATTCAACTTACATGTCGGGCAAATGGCATGTCACTCCCTATAAAGTTGAAAATCCAGATAAGAAAAACTGGCCCCGCCAACGTGGCTTCGACCGCTTCTTTGGTATGATATCTGGAGCGGGCAGCCTGTATGATCCTAGATCGTTAACGAATGAAAATGAATATGTAGCGCCACGCGAAGGCTTTTATTGCACCACGGATTTCACCAATTACGGCGTTCAATATATAGAAGAACATTCCTCCGAGAATCCCTTCTTCCTCTACTTGGCTTATACCGCCGCCCACTGGCCCATGCACGCCCCCGCCGAAGCCATCGCCAAATACAAGGGTTACTATGATGAAGGCTGGGACGCGCTACGACAGCAAAGGTATGAGCGGATGAAGGAAATGGGACTCGTCAAACCTACTTGGGCGCTGACTCCTCGCGACTCTTTCGTAGCGCCCTGGAGTGATACCATTGCGGATAAAGCTTGGGAATTAGCCAATATGGAAGTATATGCGGCCATGGTAGAAGAAATGGATAAAGGTATTGGTCAGATAGTAGCCTCACTTGAACGCAAGGGCGAATTAGAAAACACCCTGATCTTCTTCTTACAGGACAATGGTGCTTGTGCCGAGGAATTGCAATGGGTCAAAGCGCAACCGGATGAAAAAGACCTCATCCCCATGCAGCCTGGCGAGCTACAGACTCTAATGGTCCCTATCATTACGAGGGATGGAAAGCCCATAAAAGTCATGAAAGAAGCCTGGCCTGGCCCACCCGAGGGCTATACGGCCTATGGCCTCAATTGGGCTAATGCTAGTAATACGCCCTTCCGAGAATATAAACATTGGGTCCATGAGGGCGGTATTTCTACGCCTTTGATAGTACATTGGCCGGCTGGGATCAGCGAAAAAGGCGTATTTCGAAACACGCCCGCTCACCTAGTCGATATCATGGCCACTTGTATTGCTGTCGGGGGAAATGAATACCCTAGCACCTACAATGGCCAAAGCATTCAACCCATGGAAGGGAAAAGTTTATTGCCTGTTTTTGCTGATGATGAACTAGATCGAGAAGCCATCTACTGGGAACATGAAGGTAATCGGGCTGTGCGTATGGGGAAATGGAAACTAATATCAAAAGCCAGTAAGAAAAAGTCTTTCCTTTGGGATAAGGTGGATGAATTGGCCCTTTCCGATTGGGAACTCTACGATATGGAGAAAGATCGAACGGAAACACAGAATATCGCCGCGACTCAGCCCGATTTGGTGGCGAAAATGGCGGATATGTGGCTCGTTTGGGGAAAACGAACGGGGATTGTCCCTAGGCCTCCCCGATAGGCTGTTACGCTACTAGCCAACTCTAGACTTCAGAAGTTTCTCTGACAAAACCAGGAAAACTTCTGAAGTCTTACTCAAATCTATTCCAACCTTTCCCTACTCCTGCTTAATCTCCCGAAGCACAGGTAAAGTCTTCCCTTCCACGACACGAACTTTTAGGTGTTTATTATAATAAGCAAGGCTATACAGCGTCACCTGATAGGTATGTTTTCCGTAGTTTTTGGCATTCTTCCGTAATTTGCTCACCTGAAACCAGCCTAAATCTTCACTCTTATAGGCAGCTAGAGCCTGATTATCAATTCGCTTATTATCCAACCAAACGCCGTATTCCTTTGTGTTCTGCCAATCCTCCAAATGTTGAGCCGTCGGATGCTTTTCCACAAAGCCCTTGCTTGGGATTGGAGGTATTGGCGGTTGAACCGCTACTTTTTCTTGCTTTGCCGCTTCTTTTATAACAATCTTTCTGGGTTCTACTTGCCCCGTAAGCGTAATGTTAAAAATCAAAAAAATAAAGAGACTCAAGGGTAGTACCAATAGTCTCTTCCAAGTATCTTGAGGAGCTAATAAATGTTTTGGCATCATTTCAAATCGTTTTTTTGTTAGAGAAAATTGTAATGGACTCGCCATAGGTATCTCACTGTACGTAGCTATATTTTTGAAGAGGAGCTGTTGATAAGCACTTAAAGAAGTACCGTTTCGCAGTACAGCTCGATCACTCAAGTGTTCATGATTGAGTTGTATCGCATTACGATACCAACGCAGAATCGGATTGAACCAATAAAAAACACTCAAAAGCCCCAAGGCTAATAAATCATAGCTGTGCCTTTGCCTGACATGTGCCCATTCATGTTGTAGCAAAGCATCTTCCAGTTGTCTGTCAGCATACTGGGCTTTACTGACAAAAATATATCCTAAGAAACTATGGGGAGGGACATTCCCTTCCAATAAGATGAGCGGGTAACCGTCAAGACGGATAGGAATTCCTTTAATGATATTGCGCACCAATCTACCCATCTGCCGCAGCACGTTGAGCAAGCGTACGCCTGCCCCCAGTAGGTATCCTAATGCGATTAAGCGGCCCCAAGAGAAGGCCTCCTCCTTGAATACTACAGCACCTCCACTATGCTCCTGATTTTCAAAAACAGGCAGGTATTCAGCAATGCTCCGATTGAGCGTTAACTCCATCGACCAGTCCAATAGTGGAAACACCAAGGCTAAAACAAGACTGGACAATAAATAGAAGCGATTAAAAGTATAAGTATTTTCTCGAGCAAGCAGGAGCTGGTATATGCCTGTCTCTTATACACATCTGACGCTGCCGACGAAGAGGATAGTGTAGA
>CAJXUM010001194.1 GCA_913060855.1 uncultured Lewinella sp.
GAGATCAGCCTCGGTCTCGTGGGCTCGGAGATGTGTATAAGAGACAGGGTGGATGGTGATCAGGTCCCTTTCTCGACTTCTATTTCCATTAAGACTTCACAAAAGATAGGTTTCCTACTTAGTACTTCTGAAAAAGGAGAAGTTTTCGCTTTCACCCTCACGAAGGATACCCTCTCCATTACTGATGATAGTCAGCCTCCATTGAAATACATCAGACCAATGCTATTTGTAGCAGGACTACAGAAGGGGAATTATCAATTGGAGATTTGTAGATGGAGTGCTAACACGCCTGTAAGTAGCGAACTGTTTGAGATACAGGTAAAGAGTTCGTTCTTGGATCATTGGGCCTTTTTCATTTTGCTGGGTTTGTATTTATTACTCCTTTTTGGAGGAGCCATCTATATCATTCTGCTGAGTAATAACCGGAATAAGGAAAAGCTGATTGATCTTCGGAGTGATTGGACTAATAAACTGCACAATGATGTCGGCGGAGACTTGAGTAGTGTCTCGATGCGGCTTGATATTCTACAACGGAAAATGGCGCCCTTGAACCCACAGATTAACGAAGGAGTGATCAAGACCTTTGAGGTGTTGAAGGATATTCAAAAGAAATTAAGATTTGTCTTCAATCTGGTCGATCCCAAAAAGGATTCCTTCCGAGTTATGCTAGAGGATGTCATAGATTTTGCAGAAGAGAACTTAGCCCTACAACAGATTAATTTCCACCTGAAAAACGAACTTCCCGAAGACATAGAGAATAAGATTGATATCGGTCGTATCAATAAGCTATACCTCGCCTTGAAAGAAGCCATTAACAACTGTATAAAATCATCCAAGGCTAATCATGTCTATTTTCTTATTTCCCGTGATAAACAAGGCCTTTTAATCGAAATTAAGGATGATGGGGTCGGTTTTGATGTTACGCAAACTTCTACTGGTAATGGGTTAGATAATCTCCGACAATATGCGCAGGAAGGTTTGATTGATTTGACAATTGAATCGGAGCCTGGAAAGGGGACTAGCTTAAAGATGCGACTACTTTTCTTATAGATTCACCAGTTCTGGGGATAAAACGAACAAACAGATATGGGCAACTTTGCGATAGATACCATAAAGCTATGTTAAGAATCATCCTTTTTGAAGACAATAAGAACTATAGAGAAGCCTTGACGGATGCCTTTGATTTATCCGATCGGGTTTTTCTTACGAAATCCTTTAAACATGCCAATAATGCGGTAAAGGAGATCAAGCAATATCGTCCTGATGTCGTACTGATGGATATTGAAATGCCTGGCATCTCTGGTTTGGATGCGCTGATGAAAATAAATGAGGCCTATCCGGAGACGAAAGTTATGATCCAGACTCAGTTTGAAGATGAACATCGACTCTTTGTCGCGCTCTGCCGAGGGGCATGGGGCTATGCGTTGAAGAGCGATTCATTCGACAAGTTGGAAGAAGCGATCGTGGAAGTTCATCAGGGGGGCGGCTATTTTTCTCCCGCTATTGCTGGCAAGGTAAGGCGCCTGTTTATGACCGAACAATTTACCAAAACGCCATTGTATACACCGCTCACCGAGCGAGAACAGGAAGTGCTAGAACACTTGGCTAAAGCCCTTAAATACAAGGACATCGCCAAGGCCATGTTCTTGAGTTATGAGGGTGTGCATTCCCATATCAAGAACATCTACAGTAAGTTACATGTAAGCTCTAGATCGGAGGCGATACTAAAGGCGATTGAAGCTAAGCTGATTTAAATAACCCAAAGAATACATGATGAACAACCCCCTTTTTAAGTGTTTGATGATATTTCCCCTCTTTGTCTTCACAATAATCCCTAAGGCTGAGGCTCAGTTTTTGGATATCTCCCCAATTGGTCAACAAAAGACCCAGTGGTGCTGGGCGGCCAGTATGGAGATGGTGACGCAATTCTATGGTAAGTCACTAATTGATCAATGCACATTAGCTAAACAACTACAAATTCTAAAGGGAGAACCAAGTACTTCTAATTGTTGCGATCATCTCTGTTCAAAAGACAGCTCCTGTAATGAAACAATCCCTTATTCCAAAAGAGAGGGGAATATAGATGTTCAGTATTTAGATATGCTCTTCTCAAACAATGGTTTTTTTTCGGTAGAAGATACCAATACTCCTTTAATGGATTCTGCAGCAATTGTAAATGAGATTCAAGCCTGCCGTCCTTTCCTAATCTTCCTAAATAAATGGGACCAAAGTATTCAATTTATAACTTACAATCATGTAGTGGTAGCCAAGGGATATTATTCCTTTCTAGATATGCTTTATGTATTGGTAAATGATCCCCAGCGTGGGCCTGTCGGACCAGAATGTGAAGGGTGTGAGTTTTTCCTCCCAATCACTATTTTTTCAGATCGTACTGATGGTTTAAGTAGTGCCCACCAAGTAGTTAGATCTGTTTACCCAAGGGAGGAGAGTTTTTGTGACGGCTGTAGTACGAAACGAGTGGTTGATAGTACATATTTGGTAAAGGCAATTGAAAATAACAATAGTGAACTACTCCTGATCGGTAATGATACGATTGAACAAGTTGAATTAGAAAACCTATTACAAATGACGAATAGTAATGGCGATTCCCAATTTTATAAACAAAACTACTTCTTTGCCGATGCCCTGCCACCTACAGATATAGACACATTAATCCTTTTAGGAGTAGAGAATACATCGCCTCCTATGGTTTTTTATTTAGAAAAGTCAAACACTTCCTGGGTAGTGAAAAGTATAACTACGGCTCAATGTACACCATTGATCACTACAGGATCCTATTCATTCATTTTGGTTGAAGACAATCAAGTGGTAGATACCGTTTTTCAAGAAGTTAATACCATAGATATTATTGAAACTGTACCTGACCCTGTCTCTTATACACATCTCCGAGCCCACGAGACCGAGG
>CAJXUM010001195.1 GCA_913060855.1 uncultured Lewinella sp.
CCTCTTCGTCGGCAGCGTCAGATGTGTATAAGAGACAGTCTGTAGCCAACAACTGCCACCAAGTATGAAAATAAGCATCCTCAGCGGCTTCGCCAACAAGAACCTTTTCCGCTCTTTTTTCCAGGTGCAGGTCTAATTGCTTGGTCGATTTAGAGCGGTCCATTTCCGGTGGCCAAATCTCCCAAAGGAGCGCCCTACTCTTATTATCTCTTATGGCCAAATCGACAGCCCCAACATGATCCCTCAGAATTTCTCGATATTGCTTTACTGCCTGCGCAGTATCCCCATACCTTTCACCTGGAAGAGAATTCAGAAACTCATAATGCTTTGAAACTGCCTGAATTAATGCATCCGTATCAACGACAATAAAGTTTGGGTCATCTAAAGCAATATCCTTACCTGAAAAATCAATTAAAAAGCAATAGACATCCTTATCATTCCCATATTTACTGGCGCTGACTGCCTCGTAATACTTATTTAAGTCATTTTGAACCACGCCTTTTAGCTTAAATTCAATAACTATCCTTGCGTCCTTTTCTCCTTCACGACTGATATCACAGGAAAAATCAATCCTCCTCTTCTCATCAATGTACAACTCAGTCAAAGAAGCATCACCCTCGAATATCGGAGAAACACTGAGTTCTTTAGATGCAGCACCTCTTCTCAATCGCTTCACCTTACGAAAAAGAGAATCACTATCAGTAACGCGACATACCTCATCAATAAAATGAAGCACGAAGTTTGTCGCCATATCATGCTGACGAGGATCAAATAGCCAGGCAAAAAAAGCCGCATGCCTGATTTCATAATTCGCAGCACCAGTAGCTCTAAAAAAATTGAAGCCTCGATCTCTATTTAATATTTTCGCTTTCTTAACTTTCTCTAACGCTATATCAATCTGACTTTTAAGCTCATCAACACCAGCAACCACAACCACCCTCCAAGATCAAACCCCAATAAGAAACTCAAAGTCAGAAACTCGCCTGACACCACTCACATCAACCTTGGCATTTCTTTTATTCCAGGGAAGATGCTCAACCTGAAGAATGTCATGCTCAATGGACTTCGATATATTGATCTCCCTCCCATTGATCATCACGTAGACATTTTTTGCCAAATAGAAATCCACCCTCTTCCCTGAATTAACCTCTTCAATAATCAGCAGGTCTTTGTTGTGCCAAATATAGTTGCCGCTCCTTAGCCACCGAGACTCGAGGGTGCGGGAGTACTCACCGACATACATGGGAACGCCATCAACCGTCACCAGATATACGCACTCTCCAACCTTCTTAATATCTTCGTGATACAGCTGCAGCTCTATGGTCACCTCATCGTCCTTCCCCTCGAACCTCACCTTGAGAGGAGCTTTGCTTTTCACAAACTGTCCCACTTTCACGAACTCATATTTTGAGTTCTCAAGAGTAATAGTCTCCATAGCCCTTCCCCCTTAGATATTCCTTGTGGCGATTACCCCTATCGCATCATAGCAACCCGCACTAGCGACAATATTTGTCGCACACAGCCCGCCTCACCTTCAACCTAATTGACCTGACAAGCGATTTAAAGCAGATTTCATTGATGCATTTTCAGGATCACTGGCCACTAACCAGCCCAACGAGCTCACAAACACTATAACCACTTGCGTAAGAGCCGATCTCCGAGCTATGGCTACTCACCAATCCCAACAACCAATTGTAAGGCGATCTACACGTCTTCTATCAGCCGTACACGAGCTCCACAAGCAAGGATTCCAGAATCTCGCCATCTATACGTCTATGGCGCCCTCAGGGGTCTATTGGCGCTGCCGGCTCCTCCCGCTGCATCATTTAGTGATTGAGGGTGGTTGCGTAGATGTCATTGCCGACAGCGATTCATATGAACCCGCTCATTACAGCTCAGGGAGTGGTGGGAATTTGTACTTTGGGTGGGAAGATGCCCGCTCGGACAGCGCCAGAACGCTGGCTGAAAAGATCAAGGACCGCTTCCCTCGCCTGATGGAGATATCAGCAGGGAGCAACTACCGCTATTCAGGCTGGTATACCGAAATGCTAGGCGTGGCAGAAAGAGGCGCTCTTCCTGTCATGTGGAGAGAGCATTACTCCACAGAACCAGGCCAAATAGCTTCAACCGACAGAAAAGTCCGAATTCCGATCCCCCCAATCCCACACAGCTGGAAGTTTCAGGGCAAGCGTTATAGCTACAAGCCCGGCCCACACCTGAAACCCGGCGATGACTGGCACACCGCCTATCACAGCATCATCAATGACTGGCGATCATCAGAAATCATCCAGCTACCGACCTTCCCCTTTGAAACAAACTGCCTGTATGAACACGGAGCTTACTGGGAAGGCGCTATTAACTATATCCAGACCATTCTGGGGTTCACCAAAATCGATGATTTCCTGACAGCTCTGGAGCAATCCAATCCAGAAAACGAGCGATGGGCTTGCCTCAGGTGGACATGGGACAGCCACGGACAGTTTATCTACCTCAAGGCTTTCCTAGTCAGACAGATGCTGCAGAAAAAGGAGAAATACTTACTAGATCAGAAAATACGCGTTAAATGGGAAGACTGGCTGTGCGAATTTGAGGCTGGCTACGCTCATGCGGAAGCCTCAGTGAAACCCCACCCCAATCCGTACTTCGGTGGTAGCAATCCGCTTCATCTCGGCATCGGATCAGAGGATGATCAAGACCGGCTGGTGTACGGTTAAGACCGCATGACAGCATGTCTCAACTATGAGAGCGCATCTTTTGGAAAATTACTTAGCCCGCCAGACTCACCCAAGTACAAACTGAGCTTCTAGCCGGTTCAATAATTGAAATGTTGTGATGTATGGGACATCGAAGGCCTCGCATACGTTCGGTATTTTCACCTTGGTACTATTATCCGGCACGGGTGTTTCATGGGTAACCACAGTGCCTC
>CAJXUM010001196.1 GCA_913060855.1 uncultured Lewinella sp.
ACGAGATCAGCCTCGGTCTCGTGGGCTCGGAGATGTGTATAAGAGACAGTTTCTCTTCTCCAAGGGCGCGTTGCAAGTTCAGACTCAGTATCTCATCTTCATGATTCTGACTGTGGGTAAATCCCATATAATGCTGTACAGCTAGGAGGTCTTCTACGGTGATCGGCGTAGGGGCAAAGCCGAGGAGCTTAAATTCAAGCGGTAACTCATCGGGTTTTGTCGATAAATAAGCATTGTATCCTTCGGCAAACCATTCTAAGTATGTTCTACTGTTGTCATCCAACTGGCCGCTGTGCCGTTTGGCATTTTCATACACCCCTAAGACCAGCATTTGGACATCTGAATTCAAACCTACTTCTCCTACGAGAGAAGCCAATTTGCCTTGAATAATGGTCCGGTATAATTCTATTTGGAAAATACGATCCTGCCCCATCACAAAGCCCTGCGCTCGAATTAAATCAGGGAGACTTTGTGCGTGGATATAAGGGATGCCATTTTTATCCCGAGTAACGCTTACTTCTTGTTCTAAGATGCTCAGTTGGAGTTCTCCGTCTTGCTGAAAATCGTTGACACGGGAGAGATAAAAGGTGAACCCGCCGATCAATAGTACAACCAGTAGTAGCAGCCCTAGGAGTATTTTTTTAAACATAATGATTTGAGATTAGGACATTTTTGGTGTTTAAAACAACTTAAAGATAAGAAAAGCCATATTGTGAACAACGGACTAAGAATAGTACTTAGATTGGCTAAATTGGAATGGAAGTTGTACGTTTTCTATTATTGCTTACTTTTATCTTGCATTACCTATGTTCCACGGTACTTAGACTTCAGAAGTTTCCCAAGGCGTATCAGCAGAAACCTCTGAAGTCTTATTTAGGTCCCATTACTGCAAACGACCAACAAAAGAAACCCTATGAAAACAAAAATAATTCTCCTCCTGATCGGAAGTATAGTCCTTGGATTCAAATACATACCAGGTGAAAAAGAGAAATCTATCAGTCAGCTTGAGCAAACTTCACGTTTCTACTGCGCTATCGGTAAAGGCGGTACTCGAGTCCATACCGAGCGACAACAGTTTAAAGAGAGTTTCCTGTTTAAGCAAGGAACAGATGGTTACCATTCTTTCAAAGTCCCCGCTATCATTAGAACGAAAAGAGGCACGCTACTCGCCTTTTGCGAAGGGATAAAAAAAAGCTCGGACGATGCCATAGAGCGGCATATCGTTTACAAAAGATCGATGAACAATGGTACAAATTGGAGTGATTTAGAAGTCTTATTCAGTAAAGAAGCAGGAGATTGCAGTAGCCCAACCCCCGTTGCAGATATGAAAACGGGAGATGTTTTTGTTTTTATGTCTTATCAAGATGAACAACAAAACAAGGCAGGAAAAGCATCAACGCGCGCAGGGATAACCAAATGGGGGCAAAGGCGAGTATACCTCCGAACCAGTCTCGACGATGGTCAGAGTTGGGAGGATCCACAAGATCTAACCAAAACGCTATTACCGCGCCATTATACTTGGGATATCGTTGGCCCTGGACATGGCATTCAATTACAATACGGGCCCAAGGCGGAGCGACTCATTGTACCTGCATTGGGACGGAATATCTACAGCGATAATCATGGGGGAAGTTGGCGATCTCAACCCATCAAATCAGGTACTAGCGAAGGAACTATTGTTCAATTATGTAATGGCGATTTACTGCGAAATGACCGGGCGGAAGCAGGGGCTTTCCAAGCCAGAAAGCGCCGCCAGGTATCTACCAGTAGTAACAATGGTAACAGTTGGTCAATCTGGAAATCAAGTGAAGATTTGATAGATTCGCCGGGCCCTGGAAGTCTGATCCGCTATAATCATTCCTACCCTCAGCGCTTGGTTTTTATCAATGCAGCCACGACGCTAGGCGGATTAGTCAATCAGAAGAAAATGACAGTTAAGGTCAGTTATGATGAAGGCAGGACTTGGCCCGTAGAGCGACTGCTAGATGCTAATAATGGAGGCTACTCTAGCCTTGTTAGGACAGAAGACAATCAGATTGCTTCTGTGCAAGAATTGAGAGAGAACAACAACAGATCCTCCTCCATCAAGTTCCGGCGCTTCAATCTATCCTGGGTCTTAAATGGGAAGCCAGAACCCGTGAAGTAACTATATAATGGGCGTTAGTTCTGGTTTTTCATGCGAAAGGAATTCATGGTAGTGTGGTTGATTTTCGTTTGATGTTCAGTGTGTTTCGAGTTTCGAGTTGCGAATTTATGGACTTTTTTACCCGCAACCCGCAACCCGCAACCCGCAACCCCTATATTTCCACTACAATTTTCCCTTTGGCTTTATTATCCTCCATATATTGATGAGCCACTGCTACTTCTTCCAGTTTAAAAACGCGATCAATATTGAGATGGATATTTTCGCCCTCCACTTCATTGATAAATTCCTGCAGCAACTCCCGGGAAAGGTTGTTGGACTCTCCCATGTAAACGGTTAATCGACCCAAGGAAGGAATATCTCCCATTGGGGCAAATTCGGACATCGTCCATTCGTTTCCAAGAATTCCTGTCATGCAAACCATTCCTTTGTAAGCGATGCATTTCAGAGAGTCTTTCAGCGTTTTCGTGCCAATGAGTTCTAAAACCTTTTGGACGCCATCCGGATAAATTTCTCTTAAAGCCGATGAAACATTCCCATTATCAATGATGACATGATCCGCCCCATTGTCGATCAGCGCTTGTTGCTTGTTCGGATTTCTGGTGGTAGATAAGACGGTCAATCCTTTGGTTTTGGCCAACTGGCAGGCCAACATGCCAATCGAGGAGGTTCCACCTCGAATGAGTAAGGTCTCTCCAGCTTGTATTTCCAGCGCTTGATTTAGAGAGCCAGAAACGGTTTGAAACATCTCCTGTCTCTTATACACATCTGACGCTGCCGAC
>CAJXUM010001197.1 GCA_913060855.1 uncultured Lewinella sp.
CGAGATCAGCCTCGGTCTCGTGGGCTCGGAGATGTGTATAAGAGACAGGATCTGTACCATCCCATTCCGACGAGCCAGCTGATTTACTTTCTCCCTGAGTTTATCATTACTAGAAAGACTCAGGTCTCTGGCTATATCATCGAGATCATCCGTGAGTCTGGCTAGTGCAGCCGGAGCGTAGAAACTATTCATGATACTGTGTAAGTTGGCACTTATCACATGAATAGGTCGATCCAGCAGGTTTGATTTTTTAAGATGCGTCTTAATATTCTGTGCCCATAATTCGCCATAGATATGATGGCCTATTTTCTCTCTTAAGGCGGAGGAAAAGGAAATTTCTCGGTCTTCTTCTTGTATCTCTTCGTCAAAAGACAACTTGCCCAACCAATAGGTGATATGAAAAATGCTATTGACCGCTTCACTAGAAGCGAAACGTTCGCAAGCGGCTAAGGTGTCATCGTAAGTACGCCCCAACATAGTGCTTAGATAAGTATAAGCGACTTCTTTATTGAAGGATTCTCCTTTTTCTTCCAGCGCCACGATTTTTTCCAACATCTTCCATTCTCGCTTCTTCCGTCCTTTATGGTCCTGGCTATTCTGCCTGATCTTCTCTGCCATGATATACATGAAGGTCAGATGGGTCATAACATCATAGATATCCGACCGTCCTCGGGTCATTTCGATGTACATTTCATTGGCATCGATGCGGTAGCAATTGCGTCTTCTCTTGGGGGGGACGATAGGTTCAAATGAACTGTTTTCAAAACCTTCTCGGGAAATGAGTCGCACAAAACGACATTCTTCAATACCTCTAGGTAAGCGTTGGAAGATATAAAGTAGGCCATCGAGTTCTACGCGCTCTGGATCGTTGAGATCGCCATATATTTCGGGTCGAAGTTGCTTCAAGGCATCGATCATCGCTTCTCCAGAAACACCAAGCGGTTTGTAGTTACCTCGAATAAAAAGATGGCGCATGGCAATATACAGTCTTTCTATAGCTGCTCTGGATTCCTGTGCGCGAGTTCGTGGCTTGTTGAGGTACGTCATCCTTTGTTTTTACCCCGCAAAATAGGAAAAGGTGCGGGCATTAGGCGTTTTCACAGCAAATTAATTACAAACTAGGTCTGTCCATCGGATATTCAATTCCTAGAATTAAGCAAAAAAGAACAGGGCTCGGTTACGTTTGTTAAAACGACCAAGCCCTGCTAAGACTTACTGAGGTTTAGTTTTTCCGTCAGGAGGTGAATTAACTCACCCCCTTACGGGGATGGATGAAAAGGGAAGGGGACAGCTGCAGGGCCTTATTGGCCAGCGCTGATAATCCTATCATCCTGTACTAAATTAAAAACGACTCGGCGATTCAACGAACGACCTTTACTGGTTTTGTTCGTAGCGATGGGGTTAGATTCACCGAAGCCCTTATAGGTTAAACGCCGGGCACCAATGCCTCTGGCGCTAAAAAACTGCATACAAGTAAAGGCTCTATTTTCAGAAAGCTTCCGATTGTCAATACTATCACCCTTGCTATCCGTATAACCATTAATGGAAAGATCATACTGAGGGTACTTATGTAAAATAGTCGCGATTTCATCTAACACATCATAGGAACTGATCTTGAGCTTATAACTAGCGCTCTCAAACTGGACACTTTTAGTAGCAAATACTAATGTTTCTACCTCTTTAGCCGATATTTTTGGACAGCCATCATTGTCGCTGAGACCTACTGCCGTTGGACAAGCATCCACATGATCTGCTAATCCATCACCATCGCTATCTGGACAACCACGCATGCTGATTAGGCCTGGTACATCTGGACATAAATCATCTTTATCGAAAATGCCATCTTCATCTGTATCTGGGTAAGGGCAACCTTCATTGTCCGCTGGCCCTGCTACTGTAGGGCAAGGATCATCTTCATCCTCAATGCCATCCTTATCCTCATCATAGATCGGACAACCTGATCGCTCCCGTAAACCAGTGATATCTGGACAAATATCATCGGGGTCAATAACACCATCGCCATCTCTATCAGGACAACCTCCATATAGACTAATACCCGCCAATGATGGGCAGTTATCCACTTGGTCTGCTATTCCATCCATGTCACCATCAGGGCAGCCTTGTAGACTAAGTATACCAAACTCTTCAGGACATTGATCATCGGCATCTGTCACCCCATCTCGATCTGTATCCTTCTTGCCTATTCGATAAGTCAGGTTTAGACCACCGATACCATACCAGTCATTTTTATCGGGATTACCAGACATACTCACGCCATCCAGGTAGTCACTGAACGTAATTCTAAAACCATATTCAAGGCCTAAGGCCCATTGTTCATTTATATCCATTCTAAGGCCAGCTCCGATTGGCAACACCAACCTTAAAGTGGATGCATCCACCGCTTGGTCCAAGGCGATCAATTCTGCCATACTAGCGCTAGTCGAATTGAAGTTCGTCTTGGGGTTGAAATAACTAAGTCCCATTCCGCCCAATAGGTAGGGGGAAATTGTTTTATGGAAACTTTCGCCACGATATCGTTTATGACCTAACATCTCCCATTCTACTTGTCCAGAAAACTCATGTACTGGAGAGGAAAAACTAAAACCACGAGGACTCAATCGCTCAAAATTACTGTCCTTACCCGTCAATGTACCATGGTAATAACCTAACCTAAGACCCAATCGAGGAGAAAATATCTTCTTAGCCATCAAACCGAATGCAAAGTTGGTCTCTTTGAAAGTAGAAAGGTCTGGGTCGATCAGATCACCACCAATATTGGCCCCGCCAAGGAGAAGTCCATATTCCCAATCATGATCCTGCCCCGAGAGTGGCAACAAAATAAAAAGAGAAATGACCAGTGTTAAAATTTGCTTCATGCTTCTGTGTCTGTCTCTTATACACATCTGACGCTGCCGACGAAGAG
>CAJXUM010001198.1 GCA_913060855.1 uncultured Lewinella sp.
TCGTGGGCTCGGAGATGTGTATAAGAGACAGGATATTGCGAATAGCATCTTGTTCTTATTGTCAGATAAGGCTTCCTGGGTTACTGGTGCGGTATGGGATACGGATGGCGGCGTATTGGCCGGAAGGAATTAAGCAATTTCTTAAGAAAAATTAGATCTAGGCGCTGCTTCGATAATAGCGGTAGCGCCTAGATCTGGTTCAAGTACTAAACTGTTCCTGCTTAAAAGTGCTTCTGCCCTGAAAATTCCATCGCCTCTCCCCTACCAAAACCAAAGCTCAAGCCAACGGTAACAAAACGGCCTCGCTGGCTTCGACTATACAAGTAAAATAAGGATTGGTTGGTCTCTCGCTCCGAAACACGAGAAGCAAACACATCTCTCACACTCAAGTTGAGAATCGCCTTTCCCTTCAAGATTTTCTTGCGCAAGCCAAGGTCAGCGAATAGGTTCTCTGACATGACACTTTGGATGTTTTTGAAAGCGGACTGGTAGTTACCGGTGACTTCAAAATCGAAATCGGCGGGCAATTTGAGTTTAGCCGTCATCCGAGACGACCATTGGTCGGCATTAAAATCGAAAGAAGTGGCCTCGAAGGTTCCTTCCCGATTGAAGTAATTGTAATTGAAATCGGCATTGATGGTCAGCCACTTGCTGGCCGTGTATTTGGCATTGAATTCGACGCCAGTCGCTCGATTGGTTCCAATATTGTTGGGTTTGGAAATGCTGATGTTATCCTCAAAAGTGACGATCCGCTCTACTACATCGGTCGTATACCTATAATATACACCAAAATTGAAAGAAGCAGGACCTGCTATATAGATGCTGTTGACCTCATAAGCATCCGTAAACTCGGGTTGTAGATTTGGGTTACCCGTACGAACACTGAAATTGTTGCGCAGATTGAAGAAGGGATTAAGGCTCCACAATCTGGGGCGATAAATGCGACGCGAATAGCCCGCTTGCATAGAAAACTGATCTGTTACCTTATAAGAGGTGTGCGCGCTGGGAAAGAAATTGGTAAATCGTTGCTGATTTTTTTCATCCGTGGTAACCAATAAAGTGCTTAAATCCGTATTCTCCATTCTCAGCCCGACTTTCAGGCCAAACTTTTTCCCCTCATAGGCACCGGTTCCATACACCCCCAAAACCTTCTGGTCGTAATCAAAAATATTAGTGAGGGCATCATCATTTACCCATTCATTATTGAGTTGCTCACTCACCGCATAATCATTGGTCGCATCATTGATCACATACTGCGCGCCGGTCTCCAAGGTAAATTGCTCAGAAATGGGTTTAGTATAATCCAATTTAAAGGTATAAACGGCCTCCTTGAAATCGGTGCGGGTCTGTTGCTCACTATTCGGCCTGGTGCCAAAGCTGGTCGTATTATTAAAAATGGACGATTGATCTTTGCCAAAGAAGTGCCCCAGTGCGCTAAACAATAAAGTATGATCTTTATCGTCTTTGAAATCCTTCTTGTATTGTAGGTCGTATTCCCACTTGGGGTTAATAGCATCGGTAGCCTCATCGCGATTCCACTGTGAATTCAGCGTTTGGCTTTCATCCCGCGAGCTAAAATCCATATCGGCAAATTCCGTTTCTATTTCGTAAGCAAAATGCCCGGTCAGCGACAATACATTATAATCATTGATATGATAATCCGTCCCTAAAATGAGATTGTAGAAGGTTTCATTTTTTTCGCTGTCGCCAATACTGGTAATCGTCCTATTATTGACGAGATCCCTATTGATCGTCTCATTATCGGAAGGAAAAGTTCGATAGCCCGCACCTATCTGACTGAAGAGGTTGAATTTATCAGTTCTTCGGTTCAAACTCAAGCCTACGCTGTGATTATTAGGTGTTCCGGTATTGAGAGTAATCGCACCATTTAATCCATTTTTTTCTTCTTTTTTGATCACAATATTGATAATTCCGGCTGTACCTTCTGCATCATATTTGGCCGAGGGATTGGTGATCACTTCAATTTTCTCAATCATTTCAGCGGTGATGGTCCCAAGCGCATTCCCTTCCTCACTAGCTAAAACCGATGGTTTGCCATTGATTAGAATTTGCACGCCGCTACTCCCCCGTAAACTGATCGTCCCCTCTATACTGACACTTACGGAAGGAACATTATTCAATACCTCAAGCGCACTAGCCCCGGTACTACTTAAATCTTTTCCGACATTGAATACGCGTTTGTCTAGTTTGAATTCCGTCTGAGATTTTTCGGCACGTACGACCACCTCATCTAGTGTCTGGCTATTTTCTCCTAATACAATCGTTTGCAAATCGACTTTGCCATTAACCACCTTGATATCAGTTATTTTTTTGGTGACATAACCAATGAAGCTCACTTCTACATAAAAACTGCTGGCCGTGGTACGCAAACTAAAGTTTCCGTCGACATCCGTAGTGGTTCCCGTCAAGGGATCTTTAGTAGCCGCATCAGCAATCATGACCGTAGCAAATTCTACCGCTTCTTTACTATTACTTTCTACCACTTTCCCGATCACTTCAATCGTTGAGTTTTGAGCAAAGGCAAAATGGCTGCTCATTAGCAAGCCAAAAAATAGGATCCATTTTTTCATCATTCCACAAATTATACAAGTTTTATTAAGAGGAGATCGGGTAATTGTTTTGTTTTGGCATTACTTAAGTGGTCTCCGTTTTGTTCCGCTAAAATACAATATGGTATCAACAGCAAATTCATAAAATCGTTGAACGACCTATATTTTAGGTCGTATGTGAGAATCATCAATCCGAGCGTAGTTGGTAGTTGAACCCGAAAAAGCCGTCGTTCAACGATTCGGGTAGGTATACGGCAAAAAAGTAGGTAATTTTAGACTTCATTCTGAAATGGGTTGTATAGGGACTGTCTCTTATACACATCTCCGAGCCCACGAGACCGAGGCTGATCTCG
>CAJXUM010001199.1 GCA_913060855.1 uncultured Lewinella sp.
ATCTACACTATCCTCTTCGTCGGCAGCGTCAGATGTGTATAAGAGACAGGATGGAGACCCATACAGCGAATACAAAAAAGGCATGACGTTCCAGGTGTTGCATTGGCAATCATCAAAGACGGCAAGCTTATTCACCGCAAAAACTATGGCTATGCCAATCTGGAACATCGCGTACCGGTGAGTGACCAATCTCTTTTCAGGCTATACTCTCTCAGTAAACCGATTGTGGTAGTCGGTGTATTTAGCCTGATTGAAAAAGGAAAACTTTCCTTAGAAGATAAGATTGGCGACTATATGGCCGGACTTCCTGAGAATTGGCAAGATATTCAAATTAAGCACTTGTTAAGTCATTCCTCCGGCTTACCTGATATGGGCCAACCTTATGATGAGGTCAAAGACCTGTCCGAGGCAGCGCAAAAGCAAAGAGTTTTTGCCCTTCCTCTTGCATTTGGTCCCGGTGAACACTACCAATACAATCAAACCAACTTCTGGCTGCTACAAAGGATCATAGAAAAGGTCAGCCAGACTAGTCTAACTGATTTTATCACCAAAAATCAATTTACCCCAGCAAAAGACACCGTATTCTTCTCTTCAGATGCTCGCGATATCATCCCAAACAGAGCTACTCCTTATTACCCCTTTGATAAACCTGGGGTGTTGACCATCACCCACCCGCATTATGCTGGAGACTATTCTTATGCTATGAATGGCTTACATCTTAGCCTCAATGACTTCATCGCATGGGATAAAAAGTTTAGTCAACAGCAGTTGATTAGCCAGCAATCCATCGATAAAATGTGGGAGAATTTCCCCTTTGGTGACCCTCGTGAAGAATTTACCTACGGTTGGAGTTCCTATAATTTAAATGGGCATCCATCCTATGGTTTTTCGGGTTCTGGTTCTACTATTTATCGCATCTTCCCTGAAGATAACTTAAGTATCATTTTCTTGGCCAATGGCTTTTCCTCGTGGTACAACTTGAGTATGATGATCAACTGTATAGCGCAGCTGGTGGAAGAAGATATTTTCCATGCCTATAGTCTCTTTAACGAAAAACTATTGTCTAGCCTCGAAGAGGGAGGAATTAGTGAGACTCGAAACTCGTATCAGCAATTAAAGATGGATAGCAGATACAGCTCCGTCGCTCGAGAATCCTGTTTAAACGACATTGGATATTGGCTGCTCAATCGGAGTGAAATTTCCAAAGCAATTGGAATCTTCCAGCTGAATGTCGAAGAACACCCGACCTCTTGGAATGTCCACGACAGTCTTGGAGAAGCCTATGAACTAAATCAGCAATTTGAAAAAGCCCTTACTCATTACCAAAAAGCACTACAGCTAAACGCAGAGAATCAGGACGATCACAATACAATCTTAAAGGAACGTATTGAAAGATTGAAAAAGAAATGAGCTAACCTCACTCCTTAATCGGAGCGCTATTAGCCGCCTTGCTAACGATCAACCATCTACCGTCATCCATCCTACGCGTAATAAAAACATCTAGGTATCTTCTATTCCGTGACGGTACTAAAATCTCCGCACTCACTTGGGCCAAATTCCCTTCCTGCTCGATGGATAATATTTTGCTATAACGGCCGCCAAAGGTTCCCGGTTTATTCTTTTTGAAGAAGGCTATGTATTCGGCAGGGCTTAACTTCAGCATCTCTCCTTTCGTATTCTCGAGATAAAGGGTCGCTTCGGAATAGAAAGCCGATTCAATTTGATCCAAATAACTGTAAGCGGTCCCATTGAAATAGTTTTGAATGGTATGTCTGATGAGGTCTCCATCACTTTGACTAAAGGCACTAGAACCAATGAAAAAGCAAAAGAAAGTTAATAATACAGTCGTTTTCATAATTTAGATTTAATTGAGTGTTGAGAAGTGAAAAAGTTGAAAGTTTAGGGTTTAATGGCCTGGTATAAGCCTTAAACGCCTAAACTTGTAAACGCTCGCTCCCTCTATCTCACAGCACTATTTTTATTAATAATTCGAATCAATTTCCCATTGTCTTCATCGGTCAATAGGTACAGTTTCCCTTCTGGACTTTGCGCTACTTTACGAGATCGCACATGATCATCCAAAAAGAGTTCTTCCGCGCTGATCACCGTATTGTTGTCCAATACCATGCGCCACAAACTGCCCCGCGACAAGCCCGGCACGATCAGGTTGCCCTGCCAGGAGGGAAAGTCGGAGCCAGTATAAAAGGTGAGGCCGGTCGGCGCCACCGTTTGCAGCCAATAATGTTGTGGGTTGACGTATTGAGGTTGAGGTAAAGAGTCGGGTACATAGCCCGGTGAACGCCAGCTGCCAGAGGTAATATTGGGCCAGCCATAGTTGGCGCCCGCTCGTAATAGATTCAGCTCATCTCCCTGATTGGTACCATGTTCACTAAACCAGATATCTTTGGTTCCCGGTCGAGTCGTAATACCTTGTGCTGCCCGAATGCCAAAAGCATAAATACCAGGAATAGCTCCAGCCCCAAAATTCGGATTATCTGCCGGTATACTTCCATCTAAGTGAAGCCTGTAAATAGCGCCCCTGGCGTCGGTTACATCTTGAGCAATCGGCAAGCCCATTTTCAGGTCTTCAAAGAAAAGTCGCTCGCCAGCTGTAACAAAAAGATAGTCGTCTTGTATGCATAGTCCTCCGCCAAAATGCCATAATCCTGGCACGTAAGGCCCTGGATTGAGTAGGGTTTTAATCTCCTCTAGCGAATCATTTACGATTTTTGCGCTAATGACTTTGAGGGCAAAAGTCTTATCGATCTGTGACACATAGGAAATAAATACTTGTGCATTATTGGCAAAGTCGGGATGCAGCGCTACATCCAATATTCCTCCGTTTCCACTAAGGGTTCTTCCATTAATTGAAGTCTGTCTCTTATACACATCTCCGAGCCCACGAGACCGAGGCTGATCTCG
>CAJXUM010001200.1 GCA_913060855.1 uncultured Lewinella sp.
CCATTAAAGCGCCAAAGCTCATTGGCGGCTGCATCCAGGAGCGAAATAGGGGCTAATCCACCCTTCCCAGTAGACTGAAAGTTGAAAGAGATGGCATTGATCGGTCGCTCAAGGGGCAAGTGACAATAGACATATGAAGCTCCGTCCATGCCCCCCTTGGACTTAATGCTAAAACCATCGGACTGCAAGCTGACATCAAAAGTTTGTTCAACTGAAGTGCGGTTGTAGCGAACCATCCAATTGCCATCATCTTGTTGTTGCGCATAAATGGATTCCACAGAACTGAAACCTAGGTAGACCAATAAGCATGTTGTGAGCAGAGGTTTGATTGATTTCATCTTGTTTAAAGTTTGGAGGGTCAATTGGATTGGATGGTGATGTTAATGGTCTTCTCGGCCACATTGCCTTCTACGTCTTTAGCATCGACTAGAAATTCATAGCCTCCTGCTGTCATGTTTTCCAAGACTGCATATTTTTTTGAATCCCACAAATAGGGGAAAGAGTGGTCATTATCCAGGTTTTCTCCATTTACCTTGATCGAAACGAATGTAATGTCATGAGTAGACTCAACATTAATCTTAACAGACAGATCCGTACCCACTGGATAAATATCTCCATCATTTATCCCCTCAAATGAAAGTGCCAATTGGAAAGGTTCAAAAGTCCGGGCCATTTCAATGTCTTGTACCACCTCTTTCGTCAGTTCGTTCCAATCAAACCTGCCTGTCCTATCCAAATCACGCGGGAGATATTGCTTGGTCAAAATCAAAGCATATTTTTTCCAATGGCCTAGTGCTTTCTCCAAGTGTTGCACTGACTCATTTTGGTAATGGGTATCAGCTAACAATCTATATTTAGACAACTCCGTTGCTCCCAGAATTTTTTCGCTGTAATAGTTTCCTAAATGGGCAAAAGCACGGATATCATTAACAGTCTGCGTCAATTCGGCATTCTCATATCCGGTCATATTCTTTGTTAGGTCCAATGTACGACTAGAGAATTCCGCTATTTTTTTTGCTACATCAAGCGGTGTGGTTTGGTCAATAGATTCCTTGTCATGCAACATTTTTGTGTACTCAGCAACGGATAGTATATCGCTTCCCTCCATGGTTTTGCCATTCATGAATTCCTTGATATTGGCAAAAGGTTTACCCTTGGATCCTTCTGGGTACCACTGATAGTCCCAGTTACGCCAGAAGAACTGAGTAGTATGCGGGACGATCTTCGAAGCAGTTTGCCATGCTTCAAGCAAGTGCTCAGAATCCGCTTCCGGAAAGCGGTGCTTTAATTGTTTCTTGATATTGGCGTGAGGAAGCTCAGGGTCATACCCCAATCGTCCCCAGAGCATGAAATTGTACCAGTGTTTGTCATTTTCCAAGATGCCATTGAATGCCGGATTGGTATTATTATAGACTCGACTCCATACGTAGCCGTCCGACCCCATTAGGTATCCGGCTGTTTTGTGCTTATCAAAACCAAGAATGAAATCTTTGACATAATCCGGGTCCCCCCAACGCAGGTAAAACATATCGTCATTTCTCAGGTTCCACCAACTCTGGGTCCCCTCTGGCATTTCGTCCAGTAAGAAATCTTCAAAAGTGATGTTGGGGCTGGAATATATGTGCGCCTTGGCATATTTGAAGCTAAACTCAAATGGCCCGTCATACTGGGTAAAGTGGCTCATGATATCCGTAACTGAAGAAAACCAGTGGCGGTGAACAAAGGTAATTTCACGCTCAGGCTGTTCCTTTTTAACATCCATCATACCTAAGGCATAGGTATCCCAAAGCCATTTTTCACGATCTTCAAAAGACATATTGGGCATGTGCTCGCCGGCAGTCACACCAATACCATTGACGTGCGGATAGGTCAGCAAAAATTGCTTCACACATTTCCGCATATACGCAACGGTTTTTGGGTTGGTACTTTCATCTGTAATCCCATATTTACCATTGGCTTGGTTGGTATGTATATTCCAAGTGAAGTAAAAAATGCCAATACATCGATTATTGGCGTATTCCATTACTTCCTGCCAAAAAGCAATCTTCTCATCGATCGTCATCTTCTTCACCAGGTTTCCGTATCCATCTATCACATCGTGAACCTCAACATCCGGGTATTCTTCTAACTTTATCATGGCCGTAAACGGATGCTTAGTCCAGTAGGACAAGGTGTTAAAACGGTTTCTTGCCAGATTATCGAGGTAAGCTTTCCAAAAGGTAAGGTCCCATACATCCTTCACACTGGTTTTCTCCTGGTCGCCATTGCGGTTAAAACCAGGTATCCTTTTATCGAGCAGAATATTGAATTTTATTCCCCTTCTTTTAAGGTATGGCTGCTGCTCGTCCTGATAATCTCCTTCTAATCCGTCAAACGATATATTTTCGGCCATTTGCAAACCACCGTACATCGCTCCCGCTACATCACCACCGACGATCCAATGAGTCTGTTGATATTTATTGGTGGTCTGTATTGAGAATGCCTGTGTCCCAAGGCCCTTGAGTTGCGCTATTTCTCCACCTAAGTTCTCTAGTGATTTGAGTAGTCCAGTATCAGAGGCTAATGAAAAAACTATTCTTTGCTGCGAATATTCACTTGTCAATGCTGACAGGGGCAGGAGTTCCACCGCAAGTCCCTTACTTTCTAAGGAGGTTTTAATATCCCCAGCAGCAAATTCAAATTGCGGAATCGATCGATCGAAGAATATCCCAACGGTTTCCTGGCCGCCCGATCCAGCGCAACTAGCAAAGAGGCCAGCTACTAGCAATAATATTAAGCACCTATTCATAGCTTGATGTTTTATGTTCATTTCAACTACTTAGAGCATGTTTGGGCAACACCATTTGGGCCTGTCTGACTGCCAGGCAGGCCTAAAACGTCCTTTTTTCGCTAATACTTCGTTTCTTTTTTTGCCCGTATCTA
>CAJXUM010001201.1 GCA_913060855.1 uncultured Lewinella sp.
TAAGAGACAGAGCTACGGCTAACTTCCATTTTTCCGCCTCATCCTGTTCAAAAACTGCTCATTTTCGCCATCAAAAACAGTTTTGAGATACGCTCTAGATTAATCATCTTTTGTTACACGAGATCATTTACAAGCATGCGGACATTTCTAACCATCACCTTACTTTCCCTTTACTTCCTAGGGTTTTCAACAATTCCTACAAGGACCGATAAGCCCAACGTAATCCTAGTCTTGACTGATGACCAGGGCATCGGAGAACTAGGTTGTCATGGGAATCCCTGGATAAAAACGCCGAATATCGATGCCTTTTATAAGGAAGCCGTTCGAATGACAGACTTCCACGTGAGTCCCGTTTGTACCCCCACTCGGGCGGCGCTGATGACAGGGTTATACCCGATTAACAATGGCGCTTGGGCCACCTATAAGGGAAGAGATGCTTTGTCGGAAGGAGCGATAACTATGGCTGATATCTTCCAACAGAATGGCTATAAAACGGGTCTGTTTGGCAAATGGCATTTGGGGGATAATTACCCCGTTCGACCGACCGATTGTGGTTTTGATGTGGCCATCCGGCATATGGCTGGCGGAGTGGGGGAATTATCCGATTATTGGGGAAATAATTACTTCAATGACACCTACTTTGTGAACAAGGAGCCCCGTCAATTTGAAGGTTACTGTACGGATGTGTGGTTTGAAGAGGCTATGAAATTTATGGAAAAAACAAAAGATGAGCCCTTCTTTGTTTACCTACCTACCAATGCACCTCATAGCCCGTTTTATGTAGATGAGCAATATGCTGAGCCTTATAAATCGCTTGTTGGAAAGGACATTGTCAATGCGGAGTTTTATGGAATGATTGCCAATATCGATGAGAATTTTGGAAAGTTGGAAGCTTTTTTGAAAAAGAACAAGCTAGCAGACAATACGATCCTAATTTTTATGACCGATAATGGTACTTCGGATGGGATTAGCAAGGATGGCAAACTAGGCTATAATATGGGCTTCCGTGGTAAAAAAGGTCAGCGAACCGAAGGAGGTCACCGGGTGCCCTTTTTTATTCGTTGGAAAGATGGCAATATTGAAGGCGGCTGGGATATCGAAGAAACAACCGCCCATGTTGATCTACTGCCCACCCTGGCCAGCTTGTGCGGACTGAGCATACCTACCCGCAAAAAGCTAGATGGATTGGATTGCTCTCCGCTGCTGCTCAAAAAGACTAAGAAATTAGAGGAAAGAACGATCTTCGTACATAATCGACAAGATTGGCGGCCGCCAACGGATGTAGATCAAAGCTGTATTGTCAAAGATAATTGGCGATTAGTCAATGGAAAGGAATTGTATGATATTGAAAAAGATCGAATGCAAGAAAATGACCTCAGCAGACAATACCCTCAAGTAGTAAATCAGCTGTTGAGTCACAATTCAGATTTTGTGAGTGTAGCCAAGACGAATCCAGCTTATTACGAATTTCCCATGCATGTCATTGGCAATGATCAGCAGCATGAAATCAAATTGACCATTCAGCATGCTATCGGTGACCATCCTGGAATTTGGAAAAGTGAACAAGTGGCGGCAGGTATGAAAAATAAAAATAATACACATGCGCTAAAGGTAGAGCGAGATGGCAATTATTTGATTTCTTGTAGGAGGTGGCCCAAAGAATGTCCTGGCCCGGTGCTGGGAATTCCCCAGGAAAACCCCAAAGACTGGTTTGATTACAAAACCATCCAAGCCAACAAAGTGCGTATTCAAATCGCGAACCAGATCATGGAAAAGTCGATAGATGAAAAAGATATGGAAGTAGCTTTTCAAGTGTACCTTGAAAAGGGAAAAACGTTTTTGGTCAATGATTTTATGGAGGGTAATGAAATGTACGGCGTTTACTATACTTACATCACGTATAAGGGGGAGAAGGAATAAGGGGGAAGGTTGAAAGTCGTAGGTTGATAAGTCGGTAGGTCTCATGGAGATGGCGACACGAATGCTTCTGCTTTCAGTCTCGTTTCTACAAGCAGGGGCATCCGCGCCTATTTCTCTCGTTAGAATTCGTAATCGAAATTACGGTAATTGATATCATCGCCTTTCATAAACATGGAGCGATAGGTCCAAATACCATCTATCTTTCTCATCCTCATACTCACTTTGACATCTTTATAGGTGAATTTTAGTTGGGCTTTTTTATCCTTTTTCATTTTGAAATCGGTGATATTCAAGACGGCAGTAGTGTTATCTAATGGGCTGTTTTCCGCACCCGATAGTATTTTTACTGCCTTGCCCGCATACTGCAACTTGAGATCAGCGGGAAAGTGGTTATTGACTGCAATGGTTAAGGGCTTGAAAGTCCCCTGCTCGTCCTTTTCAAAGATTCGCTCCAGCTGTTCTACTTTGATGAATTCCTGTAGCACTTCTTCTACAGCTGGATTTGGGGGAGTGAAGCTGGCCAGTGAAAGCCCAAAGGTAAGGAGTAGCAAAGAATACATAGTTTTTTTCATGGATAGAGTTTGAAGTTTTCTGCTTGCAAGTATTTACGATCATAAAGATGGGGAAGACAAGCACTATTGTGGTAATATCTTAGACGTAGGGGGGCGATTTTGGGACTAGCTTCACGCCAGATGTGCCTTTGAGGCGTCCCCCCTCGCCGTTGCAGGTATTTCCACCTGTAACACCCCTATCAGCAGAGCCACCCCAAATGTGCTGTCGATGAAACATCTACGGCGGCGGTAAAAGTCAATAATTTAGAGGCTCTTACCGGTAAAAAAACCGCCTCAATACTAAAGGGGAAATTGTATTATTTCTATCTTGATGGGGATATGTCGAAGAAAGTGCACATACCCTTTTGATAATGATGGTTTCTCTGACAAAAATCTCTTGTATATCTGTCTCTTATACACATCTGACGCTGCCGACGAAGAGGATAG
>CAJXUM010001202.1 GCA_913060855.1 uncultured Lewinella sp.
CTACACTATCCTCTTCGTCGGCAGCGTCAGATGTGTATAAGAGACAGCTTTAGCATTTTACGCCAAATCAATCTCGCTGTGTTCCTTCATGTGGTGTTGCCCTTAGGGAATATTTTTTTACCCTTAATAATCTGGCGAAAAAATAAGCAATCAGCCCTGGTCAAGGAGGTGGGCTCAAAAATAATAACAGTACAGATCCTTTGGACGATAACGACGCTTTTACTCCTTATTTTAACCCCCTTAGTGAGCCTACTGATCAGTGGAGAAGTACAGGTGGGGCAATTCCCTACAGTCTTGCTCGTGTATCTATTATCGGTTGTTCTCAATGTATTGATGACTATACAATCTGCTCAACGCCTACTCAAGCAGCAGGTAAACCTATATCCTGCCATTCCGACGCTGTTTTAGTGTGATTGCCGTTTCAATGTCGGGTAAATGGCGTGGTGCCGGCCCCTACTTGCCCCTATCTTGTCGTCGAATATTGCTGACAGCTAATCGCTTCGACAAGACTTAGGTTTACGTGTTTATTCAGCTAATCATTGCCGACGATATGCTACTGGGTCTTTTACGCCAACCGGGTTTAAAAGTTTAGTGTTGACGGTTTAGGAATTAAGCCCATAAACTTTCATCTGACCCCTGTCCAGTAGTATGGGCGGACGAATACAAGCGCGATTCCTATCGTTAGGTGATGGCCTGATCAGCTATTGTTTATGTTCAAAAAATCATCTGACATGTTTAGTACAAGAAAAGGGCAGAAGCGAAGCCCGTATTATCAGGCCAAATTGGGCGGGGATAAAGCAGGTATCCTTCTACTACTCTATTTTATGCTATCAATTCCAGGCTTTGGATATACCCAAAATGAAGGGGCAAGTCCATTACAGGCGGTCAAATTGGATACGATCAAGGCGGAAACCGGAGAGCATTTACTGGTGGAAACTGGGCGATTGGAACTACCTGAAAATCGACTAAAAACTAAAGGCCGCACAATTTCTATTGCTTACTATCGTGTTCGCTCAACTAACCCATCACCTTCCTCGCCTGTTTTTCTATTAGCAGGAGGACCCGGCTCTTCTTGGATGAATACCGTACATAAAGCCGATCGTTTTAAAGAAATCAAATTCTACCAAGCCTATTCCGATGTAGTAATCTTTGATCAACGGGGTGCTGGCCGATCCATACCCAATTTAGAATGCGAGGGGCGAAAAAACATAGATCAACAACTTCCCTTCTCCTTTGAGCGATTGAAGCCAGCCCTACAAGAATTGGCTTTCGCTTGCCGAGCATACTGGGAAGAAGAAGGCGTTGACTTATCTGCTTACAACACGGATGAAAATGCGGCAGATGTCAATGCGCTACGGGCTGCTTTGGGGTATAACAAAATTACACTCATCGGAGGTAGCTATGGTTCGCATTTAGGACTCCATATCATGCGGAAATTTCCATCCATAGTCGATCGAGCTATCTTTTATGGTATTGAAGGACCGGATCACACTTGGGACAAGCCCAGTGGCCGACTGGCTACGCTGCGACGAATTGCAGCCGCAGCAACGGCGGATTCCTATTATGAGGGGAAAATACCTGAAGGAGGTCTCTTAGGTGCCTTAGCGGCCACGGTGGAACGCCTAAGCAAGAGGCCAGCTACAGTTCAACTCAAACATCGAGGCCAAACCTATGAGGTAGTGGTCAATCAAGAGGTAGTGCAGGCTATTGCCGACTATCGCGCAGGGAAAAGGAGCCAGCCAGAAGTTTGGCCCAACACCATCTTAGCGATGTACAATGGAGATTTGAGCTTGCCAGCCAGGGCAGCCATGGGGATGCGGTCTATTCCGTCACCGGACGCTATGAGTAATGCTATGGATTTTGCTTCTGGTATTAGTTCATCAAGAAAAAAGAGGATAGAAAGCGATCCAGCAAGAAAATTACTCGGTGATATTAATTGGGATTATACAGCCATGGAAAATACCTGGGGCGTAAAAGATTTAGGGGACGAATTCAGAAAAAATATTGTTTCTGATATCCCTACTTTATTAGTCCATGGCACCTGGGATACATCTACACCTATCGATAATGCGCATGAGGTATTAGCTTCGTTGAAGAAAGGACAATTGATTGAAGTAATTGGAGGAACGCATGGCGCCTTATATAACCTGTATGAGCATTGGCCTAAAATCTATCCCTTATTAGCTCGCTTTATCCAGGGCAAGAAAGTGAAGTTTCCGAAGCGCGTTGATCTAGGACCGGTTACTTTTCCTACCCTGGCGGTGAAGGCACAGGCTAAACTCTGGGAGGCAGCCAAGCTGGGCGACACCCTAGGCCTAGAAAAAGCTATCCTTGAAGGAGCCGATGTCAATGCATTAGATACCCGAAGAAGCAAGAACGGCCGTCGAGCCCTGAATTGGGCGGCCTACTATAATCACGTATCGGCTATTAAAGTGCTGCTGAAGCATGGAGCCGATATCGATGCTACTAATCTGAGCGGTTTCACCCCGCTTCATCACGCCGTTGAAAATAAGGCGATTGAAGCAGCTCGTTACCTCATTGACCAGGGTGCTGATAAAGGTATTGCTAGTAAATCTGGCCGCACCCCACTGCAATCCGCACAGGGAATGGCACAGCAGGAACTGATTAGACTTTTGCTAGGAACTGAACGCTGAACCAAAGGCGGAAGCGGCGGTGGCCCCGCTTTTCATTAGACCGGCCAGGTTTCTAGGAGCCAGATCCCCGCCTTTTGATTTTGATTTCCATTATCATTTTGATTGATAATAACAGCAGGAGCTGTCGAAAGGCAGGGACGGGGCAAGGTGCCGGTTGGAAACCGGGCACCAAGGGCGGAAGTGACGATGGCCTCGCCTTTTCATTAGGCCGGCCAGGTTTCTAGGAGCCAGATCCCCGCCTTTTGATTTTGATTTCCATTATC
>CAJXUM010001203.1 GCA_913060855.1 uncultured Lewinella sp.
GAATATTATTACCCTAGTAATTACTACTTGGGACTGTGCCACTTTTTTGAAGGCAATTATAATAATGCCATTAAGCAGTTTCGTATTGTAGAAAAGTCGCAAAAGTATAAATCCTATATTCCGTATTACTTGACTCAAATATATTTTGCAGAGCGGCGATTTGATGAATTGATTGCTTATGCCGAACCTCGCTTGCAGGACTCAGGCATCAAGAAACTTCCCGAAACAACACAGCTGGTAGGACAAGCTTACTTCGAAAAAGCAAACTACGAACAAGCGCTCCCCTATTTAGAGTACTACGCCGAGAATAGCTCGAAATTGCGGGAAGAAGAATGGTACCAACTAGGTTTTACCCAGCATCAAATGGGCATGTACAAAAAGTCCGTACAAAGCCTCAAGGAATTGAATGGTATAGATAGCAGGATCGGACAATCAGCTATGTATTATTTGGCGGATAGTCATTTGAAGACAGGTGATCGGCAATCAGCACGAACGGCACTTGCTCAGGCTCGTCGGATGACCTATGATCCTACCATTCAGGAAGAGGCCAACTTTAATTACGCCAAGTTGTCCTATGAATTGAAAGATCCTCGAGAAGCTATTGATGCACTCCAGATCATACCGCCTACTTCCCGGTATTATGTCGAGGCCCAATCGCTAATGAGTGAGATTTTCCTGAATTACAGAGATTATCAACAGGCATTGACCGTCATAGAGAAAATGCCTAATAAGACGCCACAAATCCAGGAGAGTTACCAAAAGGTAGCCTTTTTACGTGGCTTACAATTGTTGCAATCTAACGATGTCGAAGGAGCGAAAGCTCATTTATATAAGTCACAGCAATTTCCGATTGATCTAAAGACCAAAGCATTGGCCAGTTATTGGCTCGGTGATATTGCGCAACGGGAAAAGCAATACGATACAAGTATCCGCTTGATGAACCAGTTTCTCACCGTAGCCAAAACCATCAATAACTTACCCGATGAATCCTCTTTATTCACGGGTAACTATTTGCAAGGTTACAATTACCTAAAACAGCAGAATTACAACTCTGCTCTAGGTTATTTCAGAGAAACGATCGAAGGGATCAATCGAAATCGAAGCTTTATTAGTAGCGAAGATGTGAAGCAAAATGTATTGGGTGATGCCTTGATGCGAACGGGCGATGCCTATTTCAAGCGGAATCAATACAATGAAGCGGTAAAGTATTATGATCAGGCTATAGACGGAAGATTCGGTGGATATGTTTATGCGATTTATCAAAAAGCGATTATTGAAGGCCTGAGAAACCGTGTTTCGGACAAGATCGTTGCGCTGGAACGTATTGCTAACGAATTTCCTAAATCAACTTATGCCGATGAAGCCCTCCTTCAATTGGGTATCACTTACCAGGAAATTGGTCAACTAAACCGAGCGGTCGTCCCCTTGCGAAAACTAGTATCTGAATATAAGAGCCAATCCAACTTGATCAATCAAGCGCTTTTGCAATTAGGTCTGATCAATTATAACCAAGGTAACTTGGAAGGAGCCATCAACTATTACAAGCAAGTTTTCACCAATAACCCGGAGCCGGGAGAGGCCAACTTAGCCTTGGCAGCCCTAGAGGAAATCTATATTGACGACCTTGGACGAGCAGATGATTATTTCTCTTTCCTAGAAACTATTCCTGGTTACAAAGTGGATAATTTTGCCAAGGACTCTATCAACTTCAAAGCGGCAGAAGCACAATTCGAAAACGGGAATTACCAGCGTGCAGTAGATGCCTATACGGATTACATCAGAAAATTCCCCAATGGTAGTTACCTACTCACGGCTTACTTTCACCGAGGGGAATCTTACAGTATTTTACGTCAGTATTCGCCCGCATTTAAGGATTATGATTTTGTAGTGGGTCGCGGACCTAGTCGCTATTATGTAAAAGCCTTAGAAAAAGGAGCGATCATCTCTTATAATCACGAACAGGATTTTAATAAATCCTTTGAACTCTATACGGCTTTGGAGACGGCTGCTACCAATGAAGATATGCGTTTTGAAGCACAGCTAGGTGCCTTGCGAAGTGCCTATCGAATAGGCAATACGCAGTCGGTATACAATCTAGCAGGAAAAGTAGCCAATAGCCCTAGTGCTTCGCAAGAGCAAATAGCAACGGCTAACTTCTATTTGGGTAAAATAGCCTTCGATCGTAAAGAGTATGACAGTGCCTTGCAGACTTTTGAAAAAGTAAAAAGGTTAAGTGACAATGAGCAAACGGCTGAGGCCAGGTACTTGATTGCTTATATCTACTATTTGAAAAGACAACTAGATACTGCACAAGATCTTTGTATCAATGCCAATAAAGAAAGTTCTGGTTATCCTTATTGGGTGGCTAAAAGTGTCTTGTTACTTTCTGATATTTTTGCTGAAAAAGGAGATTTACTCAATGCCAAAGCAGTGCTCGAGGCGCTATTGGAGAATTACAAGGATGATGAAGACCTTATCTCTGCAGCTCGTACTAAATTGGCTACCATTAATAAGCAAGTGAATCAATCCAGTCGACTGGACTTGGGTGGAGATCCTAATCGATTAGAATTTGAGGAGGGCGGCAATAATAACTAGCAGCGAGTGTCCCCTCGTATTGATCTCTAATTCCTATTAACGAAAAAATTAATTATCAGAATGAATCGTTTCATTAAATATATTTTCGGTGGACTTTTACTGATGAGCAGTTTTCCAATCCTGGCACAGGATGAGTTACCCACCGGAGAAGTGGATGTCATCAATAATTTCAATGCGCGTTTGCTCGATACGGAGCCTTTTACCTTAAAGCCTATTTTGCCGCCCCTGGATACTTCTACCAGACGGCAGAACTACAGCATCTTGACCCGAAGCTGTCTCTTATACACATCTGACGCTGCCGACGAAGAGGATAGTGTAGAT
>CAJXUM010001204.1 GCA_913060855.1 uncultured Lewinella sp.
ATCAGCCTCGGTCTCGTGGGCTCGGAGATGTGTATAAGAGACAGATATTATAGCGCTATACTTCGTCGTTTTTGCCCCCGATAGCTATAGAGGTAGCAGTGCTATGCCTTCAAAAAAATGCCTTCCCGGTCACTATCGGGAGCACCGACATGTCTATGTCAAAATGCGGAACTTAATTATGTCCAAGCACTAGCTTAATGGGAGTATGCTGAAGGAGTAACAAATATTCTTTGTCCGGTTTGGATATGTTTGGATGAATAGGGCTAATTTGTTTTAAACTCCCATATGAGTCCAAAAGTACTATCATTTTGAAGTAGCTTATGCCTTTCAAGGTTAAGTTTATTTTAAGAATCACGATTTTGCTACTAATTCACGGGAGAGAATATATATATATTTTAAGTGGGTACACCAATAGAGATTTCTATAAAAGGGATAAAAAAAGGTTAGCTTATGACGTAGGACCAGACAGGCTAACCAATGAATGATAAAAATTATCTTCAAACGAATATAAAGAAAGTTTGTGAGGATTGCTAGGAAGGCCGCCTCTAAGCGGGCATAAATCAAGTCGACTAAATGTGTTGTTTTCGATGGTGAGTTGCGTTGGTGTTTTCATTGCGATGGATTTTAGTGAAAGATTAATAGGGCGAATCTCAAATTACATTGGCGTAAGATCGCCGTATCTCAAATAGCATATGAAGCTAACTTAGAATCATTATAAATAATGACTTTGACATTTTGGCTGCTTCTTTCGGTGTCCTACTTCGTTAAATTCTCGATAATTATCGGTACACTGTAGCCTAGGGCTATCGTGCCTGACGGTCCGAGAGCTGCTTTTGTTCTTCGCCTCGTCTAGCGCCAAATGACCTATCCAAATTTGATGAACTTATTATCTAAACGATCAGATGAAGCCTCTTTGCCCATTTTCGTGGGTAGCACTTTAGGTTTCCAAAGGTATCAAGGCTTTCGTGTAAAGCATTGCTATAAGGATACAAAAAATGTCTGAGAAGCATGAAAACACAAAGATCATATGGATTCCAGTTTTTCAATCGATCATATCTTGGGTTTGCGCTTTCCAAGGTTTAATTCTTATTTTTAGCTAGTCTACTCCGGATCTGAGTAGGTCTGAATTTCGTTTTTAGCCTACAAGTAGCAAGTCTAACTTCTCATTGCAACTCAAAATTAGCTTGCTAGGAATCAGTAACAGGGATGGTTTTGGGTCTAAAAGAGGGTGGTTTCGTATTTTGCTGAGCATGCCCTGAAAATAATCTAACAATGTTCTTAATTATAAAGCATGGCAAATGGCACCATAAGTTTTTTCTATTGCTGTATCTTAACCTTATCTGTTCTGCCTTTTCAGGTTCAAATAAGCTTGGTGCGGACTCCCTAACCGTTGAAGACAGCTTGTTTCACAACTATGCCCATTCGATTTCTCAGGATCATGTAGGGTTTTTAGGGTTTAGAACCGATGAAGATTTAAGCGGGTATGACGGTTATAGGGTCCTCAATCTGACACATAACTCACAGGATACCAATTCCCTAAGTCATAAGGTCATCGATTGTATTTTCGAAGATAGTCACCATCAACTTTGGGTCCCTACTCGTTCAGATCTAAATCGTTTGATCAATAATCAACAGGAGTTTGTACGATATTTCGCATCGATTAATGATACCAGTAGTTTACGTGATATTGAAGTACTTTGCATCCATGAAGACAGTGAATGCAATTTGTGGATAGGTTCCGTTAATAAGGAGATCTTAAAGTTGGATCAATATAAAAACTGGATTAATCATTTTTCAACGGGCAAACAGTTATTGGGAAATAGGGATAGCGTCATTAATTTTTCTCCCGATGATATCGTACAAAACCCTAACCTCCCGGCCATCGTGATCAGTAAATTCCTAATTGCCAACAAAGAGGTAGAGATCGGCGGCAAAAATTCTCCACTGCGGCAGCCTATCAGCCATACGGATAAATTGACGCTCACTCATTTTCATAAGGCTTTTACTTTTGAATTCGTAGCCTTAAATGATACCGATCCGCAAAAGACCGAATATGCTTATACTTTAGAAGGCTTTGATGAGGGTTGGAATTACGTGGGCAAACAACGAAATGCTACCTATACCAACCTAAATTCCGGAGAATATACCTTCCGCGTTAAGGCTTCCAATAATGATGGACGATGGAATGAAGAGGGTGTCTCCGTCCATATCACCATTTTGCCACCTTGGTGGAAAAGTGGCTGGGCCTATGCATTCTACACCTTAATGTTAGTCGGTCTTATGGTTGCAGTCCGGCAAACCGCCGTTTATCGGTCCAACTTGCTCAATGCAGTACAAATCGAGCGAATTGAGATGGAAAAGATGAATGAACTAAATCGTATGAAAACGAATTTTTTCACTAACATTTTTCATGAATTCAAAACGCCGCTTACTTTGATCCTTGGTCCTTTGGAGAAAATCAGGACTTCCGGACCCCTAAGATCTGATTTGCAGAAGCAGTTCTTTATCATGCAACACAATGCAAAAAGACTTTTGCGACTGATCAATTTCTTGATACTTTCCCAAAAGAATGAATTTGTGGGGATTCAATTACAGGCCAATAAAACAGACCTGGTGGCCTTTATTGAAAACATCATCAGGGCCTTTCTCAATCGGGCAAAAGAACAACAGATCAACCTCACTTTCGAACCTTCGGAGGACTCGCTAAAACTTTGGTTTGATCGGGAAAAAATGGAAATGGTATTCTATAACCTACTTTCTAATGCCTTCAAACACACCCAGCCCGGCGGGACCATTGAAATATCTTTTATGCGCGAAACCGTGGAGTTGGAAAATGCCGTTATGCAGGAGTGGATCACCATTGATACTGTCTCTTATACACATCTCCGAGCCCACGAGACCGAGGCTGATCTC
>CAJXUM010001205.1 GCA_913060855.1 uncultured Lewinella sp.
TACACTATCCTCTTCGTCGGCAGCGTCAGATGTGTATAAGAGACAGGGTTAAAGGTACGACCATTGGAACGACAACGGATGTAGATGGCAAATTTACTTTATCAGCAGATGAAGGCACTGTACTAGTCGTTTCCTATTTAGGTTACGTTACGGAGGAAGTTGTTGTTGGAAGCGAGGCGAGTATTCAGGTGCAGTTGATTCCTGACGCTACACAGCTGGAAGATGTTTTAGTAATTGCCTATGGTGCGCAAAAGAAACAAGACGTTACGGGTTCGATTGGTTCCGTGAATAGTGAAGATTTTAATAAAGGGGTTGTGGTTAATCCAGGACAGCTGCTACAAGGGAAAGTGGCAGGCGTAAATGTAACTGCTGCAAGCGGTGAGCCCGGGGCTGCTCAAAATGTGATCATACGTGGAGTAGGCAGTCTGCGTTCAGGAACTACGCCTTTGTATGTCATTGATGGTTTCGTGATTGACAATTCTTCCACCGGTGTAGCTACTAATCCACTAAATTTTATCAGCCCACAAGATATTCAATCCATCAATGTTTTGAAAGATGCTTCGGCTACGGCATTGTACGGAGCCAGAGCTGCAAACGGAGTGATAGTCATTACCACCAGGAAAGGACAAATGGGAAAGACAGAAATGAATCTTTCCGTCTCAACGGCCTGGTCTTCTTTGGCCAACAAGATAAATGTATTCAGTGCAGATGAATTTCGTAAGCAAGTACCAGCTGCCGGCGGTACTTTATTTGATGCGGGATCCAGTACGGACTGGCAAGATGAATTGATACAAACAGGGGTTTCCAATAGAATGCATTTGTCCATGAGCGGTGCGGCAAGCGAGAAATTCGCGTATTTTATTTCGGCAGGATACGATAATCAAGAAGGTATTTTTAATAACAGTAATCTAGAGCGTTATTCAGGCCGGGTCAATCTCAACCAAACTGCACTTAACGGCAAACTCAATATCGACTATAATCTTACTGGAGCACGTACTTCCAATAGGCGACCTGATGCTGGTGCAATAGTATTGGATATGTTGCGTCTGAATCCTACCATCCCCGTATTTACCGGTGACGATCCCACTTTATTAGATGGTATTTTAAGTCCAGTTCAACGGGATAGACTTTACACGGATGAAGCTATCAATAGCCGTCTGCTAGCCAATATTGCTCCATCCATTGAGATTACCAGGGGGTTGACTTATAAATTGAACCTGGGGGTCGATTATTCCACTACAGAGCGGATCGTTCAACTCAACCCTTATGCCCTTTTAGAAGGTTTTGACTTGGGCTCGTTAACATCAATCGCCGCCAGGAATAATAACAACTTGGTCGAAAACACCTTGACCTATAATTTTGATCAAGGAGATCATAATGTAATCCTGTTAGGAGGACATTCGTATCAGAAGACGTTTGAGCATCAAAAGCGATTTGCACTTACCGGCTTTGCCAATAATGGTATAGAACCTGTTTATCAGGATCAGCTCAGCACCCAGGAGCAGCCTACCAATTACAGTGCATTTGCGATTGAAAATGAATTGCAGTCGTTTTTTGGAAGGGTGAATTATGGTTTTGCCAGTAGGTATTTATTAACGTTGACAATGCGGGCGGATGGGTCTTCAAAGTTTGGAGAGAACAACAAGTATGGCTATTTCCCTTCGCTAGCAGTGGGCTGGAATATCACTAATGAAAATTTTATGGCGGACGGCGTGTTTGATAATTTGAAATTGCGCGCTAGTTGGGGACAAACCGGTAACCAGGAGATTCCATCCAAGATCACGCAAGCAAGTTTTATTGAAAGTAAAGCGAATAATGATACCTATCCGCTGGATCCTAATTCAACTACCTTAGATGATTATCCTTTTGGGTCCATATTTACCAGATTGGCTAATCCGGACATTCAATGGGAGGTATCTACCCAAACCAACATTGGTATCGATTTTAGCCTGTTTGACTACAGACTAACAGGAACCCTGGATTATTTTAATAAGCAGTCTGAAAATGTGCTGCTTGAAGTCGTGCCGGCAGACCCCATCCAGCCGACAGCTACCTTCTGGACCAATGTACCGGATATGGTGATCAAGAATTCTGGATTCGAACTGACGCTTGATTACAGCAGTGGAGATAGAAGTGATTTTACCTATAATATTGGTGGTAATTTGGCGTATACGGATAATGTAGTCGAGAATTCTCCCTTCGCGGTCTTGACCACTGGCGCAGCGCAAGGCGCAGGACAAACGGGCGCGACCATCAATGGATACTTGAATGGTTACTCCGTTGGTTCCTTTTATATGAAAGAGTTTGCTGGGATCGGATCGGATGGACTAAATAGTTTCAAGGATCAAAATGGGGATGGACAGGTGTTGGAAAATGACCGTCTTGTGGTCGGCAGTGCCTTGCCTGATCTGTTGTATGCATTTTATGTGAACCTTGGATATAAGAAACTTAGCCTGAGCTTAAATTTCAATGGAGTTGCGGGCAATGAGATTTATAACCATACTGCTATGTCAATTTTTAATCGAGGCAATTTGGCTTCTTCTTTTAACACCACTGATTTTGCAATACAGTATGACAATGAAGCGATCACCAATTCAAATGAAGTATCTACCCGCTATCTTGAAGATGGTAGTTTCTTGCGATTGAATAACGCCACGATATCCTACACCCTACTTCCGGCTGACATAGGATTGGGAGACGGATTTTCTAGTATAATGATTTCCCTGACTGGACAAAACTTATTTACGTTGACCGATTATTCGGGCTTCGACCCGGAGGTGAATACGGGTAGTTCAATAAGCGGAATTCAAACTTTTGGGATAGATCGTTTTACCTACCCGTCTGCAAGAACTATTTTGTTAGGCTTAAATGTTGCATTCTAAATTTAATAACATGAATAAGAAGATCATAAT
>CAJXUM010001206.1 GCA_913060855.1 uncultured Lewinella sp.
GAGATCAGCCTCGGTCTCGTGGGCTCGGAGATGTGTATAAGAGACAGCTATTAATGAGCAGGGAAATGATTGCCTCGTTCGATTAAATGAAATAAAGGATTCACTCTTGCAAATTGAAATCGAGAAACGTAGCAAAACGAGTCGAAAGGTGATAGAAAAGCGGGTTCTCCGCCAATTGAATGTCATCTATAATCACCTAGCGAAACTACAAATTGGATTCACTAAAATGGAAGCACAAAGTACAGCCAACAGTAAGTGGATCGAAACCAATAACCAACAATTGCCAGATTGGGAGAAAAAACTGGCCCCTTTGAGACAATTCGCTGACGACTTCTTCATACAGCTGATCAAACAGAATCACTTAAACAGAGAGTTTGTCAAAAGCAAGAACCAAGTCATACAACTCAAATTCCAGCTGGATGAAATTATCAAGGGAAACCGTTATCTCATTGAAGAACACAAACAAACGCGAGACCGGATTGCTCGGGATTTAGCTGTCCAGTTGAAGGTGTAAGCGCTTGGATGCATTACCAATTGTTCACTCTCCATTCCGGCTAGTGTATCAGCGACCAAGACTTCAGAAGTTTTCTCTGACTTAGCAATAGGAAACTTCTGAAGTCTGAGCCAAGGCACAAAAACGACAAAATAATCTAACCCAATAGACTTTCTAATACCTGCTGCATATTGTACCTTAGTCTACTACAGTTTCTGAACGTCTAATACATTCTTTTATGGAAAGAGCATTAATCAGTGCTTGGTGTATGAACGCAGTGCTTACTTGGCTCTTTTGCTTATTCGCTGGGCAACTTCTGGCGCAAGAAATACCAGCATTCCCTAAGGCTATTTACCGCTTTGGGGGCATCGAGCGCCTGGATACGAGCCAACAAACGATCTATTTAGCTTTTACCGGAGGTGATTATAATGATGGCGGGCAGAAAATTAAGCGCTATCTGAAAAGAGAGAAAACCAAAGCACATTTCTTTTTTACGGGCGACTTTTATAGAAACAAGGAAAACAAGCGGTTAATCAAGGCGCTGAGGCGGCAAGGCCATTACCTGGGGCCGCATTCCGATCAACATTTATTGTACGCCAGCTGGGAGGATCGCGATTCCTTGCTGGTGAGCAGAGCGGAGTTTAGGAAAGACCTCTTGGCGAATTATGCGATCATGGCGCAGTTTGGGATACAAATGGAAGAGGCCACCTTTTTTATGCCGCCCTATGAATGGTACAACCAGCAAATTAGCGACTGGACCGCGGAACTTGGCCTGACGCTCATCAACTTCACGCCGGGCACGCGCTCCAATGCGGATTACACGACTCCTGATATGGGGAAAAGATATGTAGATAGTAAAAGGATTTTTGAAAGTATCCTACAATACGAACAACAATCTTCTGCGGGCTTAAACGGCTTCATCCTACTCATCCACATCGGTACGCACCCTGACCGAACAGATAAATTTTACGAGGATTTACCAACCCTACTTCAGTTACTAAAAGGACGCGGTTATCGATTTGAGCTATTATCCAAGTTGAATGTTTCTCTGGCAATTTTTGTGTTTTTGAGTCAAATGAAAGCAAAAGGCACAGCTTCCGATGGTCGCTTTAGCCTCTCACTTTCATTTGACCACAAAAATTGTCAGAGAAGGAGTTGGATTAAAGGTGTAAGCGGATCCCTTTCTTCGTTAGCCATTTTGTCACCAATAGCATCAGCAAGGAAAACACAAGGGCTCGCAAGAAGCCAGGAACCCCACTGCTGAGCAGGTCAGGAATAAAGCCATAGCCTAAAATAGCATAGAGTAATGGCGGAAGGATATAAGTCAATAAAGGATTTTGTCCAGCAGGTTTTACAAAATTAGCCCAGTTTTTAATGCCTTTTACATCCACTAGCCAATACACTAAAGGAAATAGAAAACAGCAACTGGCCGCTGAAAAAAGCGCCCAACTAGGAGTAGCAGCAATCTTTGATATTCCACCAAAAGGTTGAACAAAGTATCCTATTACTAAGAGTAGCACCCCAAGGATAAGCATATGGCGAATTTTGACCGAAGGTCGATCCATTACTCCTCCTTTCATCAATAATAAGGAACAAATAATTCCCGAAAGCGTAACCACCGTATGCGCTAGATGCCCCGTTTGTGCTTTCAAACCTTCCAAAATACTAGGCAAGCTCACCGCATCACTCCGCAAGAGGAGCAGCAAGGCCAGTAAACCAGCAAAGATCCCCACTAATGCTACAAGGTTTTTATCGGACAACATATAAGCAATAATCGATAACAAATAGGCCCAACCAATCAAACCCAAAATTCCCCACCAACTCGGTGTCATTCCTGTCAATTCGCCTTCCGTACCCTTTCGAAAAAGGAGATAAAGTACGATGAGAATAGTAACGCCCACTAGCTTCAGTCCTAGGTAAATTTGTCCTTGTCTTTTTTCAGTGGTTTTGGGATAACGATTCCAGATGAGAATGGCAGCAACATAAAGAGAGCTAGCCCATAAGCCATAGGAAATAAGATTGGCATCTCTATTCATTTCCTCAGCATTTACCATATACACGCCGAGAACGACCAGCCCCAAGGTACGCGTAAGTACGTGCCCCCAAAAGGACCAAACACCTTCCCCTTTCACTTCCCGGCTCAATACCGCAAAAGGAATCGCCATACCTACGATGAACAGAAAAGCAGGAAAAACAACATCGACAAAGGTCATCCCATTTTCGCCCGGTGGAATGTGCTTCATCCAGTCCGGAATATTAGATACACCCGCCAATTCGTTGACAAAAACCATTAAGAAAATGGTCAATCCTCTAAAGATATCGATGGAAAGAATACGTTCAGCCTTCATATCTCAAAGCTAATTAAATAATAGCTGTCTCTTATACACATCTGACGCTGCCGACGAAGAGGATAGTGTA
>CAJXUM010001207.1 GCA_913060855.1 uncultured Lewinella sp.
TCGTCGGCAGCGTCAGATGTGTATAAGAGACAGGTGGACGATGGCATCTACTCCTGCAAAATCAATAGCGGCAACTTGGGTTTGTTGCAGTGAACAAGGAATGATTTCGCAAGTTCCCGTATCTGTTTCAAGCCATCGACTGCCAATAAAACCGGAAGCCCCCGTCAGTAATACCTTTTTCATCAATGCTGTCTAGCCGGATTGATCAATTCAAATACTTTTCGGAAATATTTCAGGGACACGATGAATAGATTAGTATAAATTCCATTTTCACGGCATGTCCTGACGATCTCTTTGTTGAGGATGTATACACTCTTTAAGCTATCATTACTCATTCCGCCGATCAACATATTGACCATCATCAAGTCGAGGTATTGATAAGATACTTGATGCACTTTCAAAAAGCGGATCATCAGATCATAATCGGCTGCAATTTTATAATCGGGCTTGAAATGACCGTACTTTTCATAAACAGCCCTTTTTACAAAAAAAGAAGGATGCGCCGGCATATAACCATAGCGAAAACGACCAGGATGAAACTTCTTGGAAGAGTAATATCGGACCACCTTACCGGGGTCTTTATTGGATATAAATTGGATGTCTCCGTATATAGTATCCACCTTATGCTTATCGAAAGCAGCGACAACTTGAGAAATAATTGTATTCTCCGCATATACGTCGTCGGAATTGAGCATCCCAATAATATCGCCCTCGGCAATAGCCAGCCCCTTGTTGAGTCCATCCCACATGCCTTTATCGGGTTCGGAGATCAGGCGATGTACATGCTTAAATTCTTTTACAATATCTACGGTATTGTCTTTTGACGCTCCATCAATGACGATATGTTCGATATCGGGATAATCCTGTGAAGCAATGCTTTCCAGGGTTTTGCGAATTGTTTTTGCGCTGTTATAGGCTACGGTGATTAGCGTTACTTTCATGTACTACTCTGCATCTTTTGTTTTACTGTAAATATTGAGACGATCACTGACTTCACGCCTTTTATGATGAACACAGAGGAACGGAGGCACTGAGGTTCTTTTGCGATTGCTTTTTTAAGCGGTTTGTATAACAGTGTTCGGTATCCATTGGTCTATTTATTTAGAAAAAGGTTGTTCCATATTTAATCGATAACCAATCAAAAGCCCTAAGGGTACCCAGAGGTGTCGAAAATTCATGGCATCTACACTGATGCTCCCTATTAACAGGAGGAGAAGGTAAGTACTTAGGCTGAGGGCTGAGGTGTTTTGCGGGGATGCTTGATAGCTAGAATATACGAATGGGATCAAACATCCCACCATTATAATTAAAGCGATAAGCCCTAAAATGCCAGTTTCCGAAAAAGCACCCATCCAGGTCGAATGTGGATCATAGTCGGGTAGATGCAGCGGGTAGTTCCCCAATGCTTTTTCTGCGGGCAATTTTTTACTGAATTGGCCGGGACCTACGCCCAGCCAAGGATATTTTATAGCTACTAACCAGCCTGCTCTTTTTAGGGCCGTATAAGAAGTTTCCACGATTTGTCGGTCTCCAATAGATAAAAGGATTTTTTCATTGGTGAATTGAGTGTTATGGAGATAGGTATCGCTGATATCTTGTTTGGGAAGTATTAGAAAATGAGTGGCTGCCCAGAAAAAAAGAGCGGTGAATAGGATGATACCACTGCGGAGTATGGTTGATATTTTTTGCCAATTTGGGTCTACCATAGCCATCCCTAGCAGCACCAAAACCACTTCTTTGGATAAGGTGAGGAGTAGAATACTAAACAGACATAACCATCCTGAAATCCCCCATTCTCGCAAGCGCCACTGTCGCCAGGCATAAAGGCTTGGTACCATTAAAACGAGTACGAGCATACCAGAGCCCCCCGTTAGACCAGCTGCTCTATAGACCGTTCCCCAATAGGGGTAATTAGCAATAATGGCTACTGCTCGATTGGGGTAGCCTAAGAAAGTAAGCAAATAGCCCGCATAAGTGCAAATGGCCATTAAGATCGCTCCCCAAAACCAAGCTTTCAAGGCCCGGTTCAATCCTGCTTCACCTTCAATATAGATGTAATAAGCAGTCAAGCCCATCACTACAATCAGATAAGTTCGGCCAAACCCTTCCAAAATAGCGTCCAAATCACCGGAATGGAATCCCGTAATTAAATTAGCAAGGGCATAGAATACCAATGTAGCTGCCAGGAAGGGGAATTTACTGAAAAGTCTGAAAATGGATTGGGATGCTTGCGTTTTATGCTCCTTCCAGTGCAGGAAAACAGCTGGTAACAAAGCCAAGAAGAAGATTTCATTGACTTGTACCTTAGCATAAACGACAGGCCAGTAGAAGAGCTTGACGAAAGGGAGGAAGAAGATGTATGAAAGAAGGAGATATTTGAACAAAGAGGGGGGGGCTTAGCTTATTTGGACTTGTAGGTATTGCAGTTTCGGACTTATTGATTTTTTAGGGCATGTTGATTTGGGCAGCTAAAAACATAATTGATGGTTGACAAAACGCTATTATTATCCAGGATGTGAAGAGTAAGTCATATATGTTTTTATCTATTCATTACCCGGAGGTTTTTTACCATACTTCTTCAAATAGGATTCTATATAATCATCTTCGATTTCTTCGGCCTTTACTCTACCTGCAATCACTTTAGCGAAAAACCTTGACTAACCTACTACTTTGTTGAATAAAGATACTTGCTCATTAGCTCTTGGCGATGAACCATCCTTATTGAGAGGCCTTCCGCAGATTCCATATTTAAAAACTAGCTCTTTTTCTCGATCATCAATTTGATAAAGATGATGATTGTTTGGGTTTTTATGAGAATGTCGATGATGCATAAGTACGGCATCAGTCAGTCCTATAACTGTCTCTTATACACATCTCCGAGCCCACGAGACCGAGGCTGATCTCGT
>CAJXUM010001208.1 GCA_913060855.1 uncultured Lewinella sp.
ACGAGATCAGCCTCGGTCTCGTGGGCTCGGAGATGTGTATAAGAGACAGATCGGTATCCGTAGCATCAAGTGGGATAGGTGCAGCAGTGAGCGCATGTTTAATACCATCTCCGTCGATTTGGTAAAGGGATAATTCGAAGCTTAATTTTTCAAAATCATTATATCGTAGATGAAAATTAAAATCTTTGAGGAAGGTGCCCCGAGGAATATCCCGGATGATCCGCCCAATTTTTTGTCCAATGGGGATACTATTTCCACCGGAATGTGCTTTGCCTAGTCTGAAGCCTCCCCATTCTGTTCCATCATCCTGAGCAGTTGTTGGGTTTAAGGCAGTCGCGAGGACAGGAACGCTGGAGAAGTCAAAAGGGGGCTGTTCCTTGTTTTGGCTATTATTACCATCAGTCAGCTTTTCAAGATCATGACCAGGGAGTTCGCTGTAAGGTTTAAAGCGTTGTTGTATAACTTCTCGATACTTCTTAAAGACAGGGTGCGTGGCGGAAATATACAGCCAGCGTTGCTGATCTGGGGGCGTATGCATCATATGGTCTAAGACTATGGGTAGCTGCTTATCTAACCACCGGTTTCTTTCCCGACCTAGGAATGCCCATTCCCTATTAACAAAAAACAAGTGTAGTGGATCGCCTGTTTTGTACCCTCCATTCCAAGCCTTTGGAATACTATTATTAAACTCAACAACAAGTCCCCCTTCATGAGGCGCCTGTGCAATAGCCATTTGGAAGGTTTTTGTACCCAATAGTGTCTTGCGTGTTTCTTCTACTACAATAAGGCCATTGGGGGAATTTACGGTTAGGTAGGGATGATCTAAACTCATATCATAATGTCCAATCATCCATAATCTATAGCGACTTTTACCATGGTGCCACTCTCTATAATTTCCACCTGCTTCTCTATTGGAGGTTGTGGCTATTGGTTGGGGTTGGGGGGAGATCGAGATCGGTTGGACCGCTCCAGCTAGCTTTTCTGGGAGTAGACTGGAGAGCGTAAGGGGTAGGGTACGAGAAGATAACTTTGGCATATTGTCTGATCTCTCGCTAGGCTTGGCTTCCGTTGCGACTTTCTCCGGATGGCTAGTTGGGGCTACGGTACTAGCAGTACTAACGGCTGGTGTGAGTCGGCTTTCTTCTTCGGCCTGTAATAATTGGGTAAGGGGATGATCCGTGGCTACCATTTCCATAATAGCTACTGGTTGAACCGGTGTAAAGGAAGCCAAGGTCAATATCAAAACCACATAGCAGCCCGCCCATTGCCATTGGCGTAGACTTGAGAAGCGAAAGGTGGTACCTTGAAATTTGAGAATAGACAAAATCCGATCTCTAATTTGGGCTTGCTTGGCCATCGGTAGGGCATAGCCTGACATCGCTCGCTGGCTTGGCGATAAAGCGCGAGCCACTTTGACCAATTGTTCGGCATAGGTTTCCTTGGCTAGACCCGATCGAAGCACATATTCATCACAGGCCTTTTCCCGCTCAATAGCCTGTAGGCGTTTAAACCACCAAACCAGGGGATGAAACCAATACAAACTAAGGCTGATCCAGCTGATCAGGTGAACCGCATAATCGCGTCTTTTGATATGTGTCATCTCATGTAGGAGGACAACTTCTAGGGTCTCAGCAGGCCAGTTCTGAGCTACGGCTGGTAGCAGAATAATTGGGCGACGAATGCCATAAGTCATCGGGCTACGGATAGCTGGATGACAACGAATGGGGATCTCAGAAGCGAGTGCTGTGGCCCCCTCAAAAGGCACGCTCTCTTGGCGTAAACGCCTGGTTTGTCGGACGCCCCGATATAAGCGGACGAGGAAAAATAAGCTAATAGATAGCCAAATAACAAAAGCGAAGATGGGCCAGGTGAAGAGTGAATGAGGTGAAGTGGTGAGTGAGTGAGTAGGGGGCAGTTGGGTGCTATTAGTAGTTTTGATGTCTTCTCTTGCGGGTTCTTGTAGTCTCTCAGATACCGAAGGGGCAAGGGTAGGTAATGCTTCTGCTTTGGGAGCGGAAGTTACTTGCTGGTTTACTAAAGCCAAAGGCGTTTCCACTTCCCAGCGTGGCATATAGTTGCTGCTAAAGGGCAATACCAAGAGGCCCACTAGGCTTAGGCTTATGATCCAATGCCGAAGACTGGCAGATGCTTTTCGAAATAAGAATAATAGAAAAGCGGATAATGAAAGGCAGATGCTAGCTTTGAGCAGCAGGGTTATTATAAAAGTCATAAACACTGTTTTTGAAAGGGTAAGTCAGATTAATGCTATCGTTTTTTGGCAGCTTGTACGATTTTCTCCAGTTCCTCGAGCTCTTCTGCAGAAAGGTCGGTGTCTGGATTATCCAAAAAAGTGGCTACTGCTTCCGTAATTGAGCCTCCAAAGAACGTCTTCAGTAGATGCTTCAAACTATGCTGCTTGACCTCATCCTTGGCTTCAACGGCTTGGTACACATACTGCCGTCCCGATTGGGTATGACTGAGCTGCCCTTTTTCTTCTAAAATACGAAGTAGTGTTCGTACCGTCGTGTAGGATGGGGCATCATCCAAAAGGTCCGTAACTTGTTGCGCAGTTAGTTTTCCCTTTTGGAAGAAAAGGTCCATGATCTGGCGTTCGCGACGGCTAAGTTGTTGTAATTTTGAAGGGCTCATTTATTTGGTGTTAATTTTTTAACACTTCAAAGATGTGGGCTTATTTTTAAAAAAACAAGTTTAGTGTTAATTTTTTAACATTAAATTTCTAAAACACGAAGAGTATCGCAAGTTTCGGGTTTTACGCATCGCTGTATCCCGCTACTTTTGTAGCAGATATTTAACCAGAACAAAATAGAAATGAGTACACAAGATATTATGAATTATGAGCGCATTACTACGGCGCTGTCTCTTATACACATCTGACGCTGCCGACG
>CAJXUM010001209.1 GCA_913060855.1 uncultured Lewinella sp.
CTATCCTCTTCGTCGGCAGCGTCAGATGTGTATAAGAGACAGCCCAAATAGCCCTTGGAAAATAATCGAAATCCCTGCGGACCAATTGAACCGCGCCTGCCCAGGTTGTAATATCGGCGGGGCAGATGCAGCTGGTGCAGGAAGTGCCGCATTATATACTTGGTGGACGGGGCCATTTTCAATCGGCGCTACCGTGGTCACTGGAGTAGGTGCTTCTGCAGGACAAGGGCTCTGGGAGTTGGCTACTTGGCTTTGGGATTAAAACCTGAGTTATCCTTAGCAAGACTTCAGCAGTTTCCTAAGAGATGACTGAGAAAATTGCTGAAGTCTAAGCCCCAGCTTCAGTGAAAACAATACTTAGTTATCCAGAGAAAGAACATTATAAATCAGCAGAAGGGTAGGCCCTCATGAAATTTGTCCCCGACAAATTACATGGGGGCTTTTTGCGGTCTTGACAATACGCTAAATCTGGCATAAATTAAACCAGTTTAATGGAAGTCGATCTGAATTATATTAGATTTGGTCAGATAGGTTTATGCCTCAAAAATAAGTACAATAAAAGATATGAAATCACTATACTTTACAGAAGAACATGAGTTGTTCCGACAAACGATTAAGGACTTTTGCCAACAAGAAGTTAACCCCTATGAACTGGCTTGGGAAGAGACCGGCAAGATAGATCGGAGTCTTTTTAGAAAGATGGGCGAGATGGGATTTCTTGGCTTGGAATTTCCTGAGAAGTATGGCGGCTTGGACCTCGATTTTATGTACACCACGGTTTTAGCGGAGGAATTGGGCTATAACACTACTGCTGGTGTAACCACTACCGTTTCTGCTCATGTATATCTAGCGATGAACTACATTGCAAGAGGAGGATCGGAGCTACTGAAGGAAAAGTATTTGGTGCCCGGAATTTTGGGAGAAAAGGTAGGTGCCTTGGCTATGACCGAGCCCTTTGCCGGTTCTGATTTGAGAGCGCTGAGAACAACGGCGAAAAAAGAAGGCGAGTTTTATATCGTCAATGGATCAAAAACATTCATTACCAATGGCTATTATGGCGACTTCATTGTAACCGCTGTTAAAGCAGAAAAGGGAATCTCCATGCTCGTTATCGATGCCGATGCACCGGGTGTTTCCAAAAGTAAGCTAGATAAGTTAGGCCTTCGTAGTTCAGACACTGCCGAGATTGCCTTTGATAATGTGAAAGTGCCGATTGAGAATTTGATAGGAGAAGAGGGCAAAGGCTTCTACTATATGATGGACAGTTTGCAAGTGGAACGCTTGTCAACTGCTCAATTCAATATTGGTGGGATGCAAAAGATTTTGGACATCACGCTACAATACATTTCAGAACGACAAGCTTTTGGTAAGTCGATCAATAAATTTCAGGTGCTGCGTCATAAAATTGCCGATATTGCAACAGAGCTTACCGCCTGGCGTCAATTTATGCACCATACTTCTTATCGTCTTTCACAAGGTGATTTTGTGGTCAAGGAGTGTTCCATGCTCAAGCTAAAAACCTCCGATTTGATCAATCAGGTAGCGTATGATTGTCTCCAGATGTTTGGGGGCTATGGTTTTATGGAAGAATACCCGATCGCGAGAATGTATCGAGATGTGCGGGTTATTCCTATTTATGCTGGCACCTCCGAAATCATGAAAGAGATTATTGCCAAAATGGTAATCGATGGTGTCGACTATAAGCCGGCCTACAAGAGCCACTAATCTAGTATAAAAAAGATCGATCACTCCTATTAAAGCAGACTGAAGTCCTATGCAGAACCATTCACTCCTTGTTCATAAAACCAACCTTTACCAAATAGAACAACAGCATGCCGAAGTACCTGAGATTCAAGATGGTGAGGTACTGTTTAAGGTCAACAAATACGCGTTGACCACGAATAATATTACTTATGCAGTCAGTGGATTCAAACTAAAGTATTGGGATTTCTTTCCCACTGAAGACCCCTGGGGGATAGTACCGGTCTGGGGTTTTGGTGAGGTGGTGGCCTCGAAACATCCTGATGTAGCTGTTGGCGAACGCTGTTATGGCTATTTCCCGATGAGTAACTACCTATGCATTCAGCCCAGCAAAATTAATGCTTTTGGCTTCTCGGATGTCAAGCCTCATCGACAAGCGCTGGCTCCGATTTATAATTATTATAGCAAAGTAGCCGCCGACCCTAGTTTTAAGACAGAGGTGGAAGATTATATGCCCATTATCAAACCACTTTTTGTCACCTCTTTTCTCATTTATCACTTTTTATTGGAAGAAATTTTTTTTAGTGCTGAACAGATCGTTTTGACGAGCGCCTCTTCCAAGACGGCCTTGGCCCTGGCATTTATGTTACATAAAAATAAGGCGGCAGATCAGAAAGCTATCGTTGGATTGACTTCCAAAAGAAATATTGATTTTGTAAAGTCTACAGGCTATTACGACCAGGTAATGGCGTATGAAGATTACCCCACTGAATTAACAGAGACGTCTACTGTGATTGTTGATTTTGCCGGAAAAACGGAGATGTTATCAACGATTGGTACCCATCTGGGCGATCATTTAAAACATATTGCACTGATTGGTATTACAGATTGGAAATCGATGCGAGGCTTCAAGGGCGTACCCAAGGCGGAATTTTTCTTTGCGCCGACACATGCTCAGCAAAAATATAAAACCTGGGGAGTGGAAAAAACCAACCTTTTACTGAATACGGATATGGTTCATTTCATTGGAGATAGCCAGCAATTGATTGACATCACTCCGGTGGAAAGCTTAGATCGTTTAGGCGAATTGTATTTGGAAATGTTGGATGGGAAAGTTGATCCGAAAAAAGGCTACATTGTCCAGATTCCATAGACTTTATGCTGAAATGGGTTGTATAGGGATGGAAATTAAGATTTTGCAGCA